>JAGGSF010000114.1 GCA_021159235.1 Deltaproteobacteria bacterium
ACACTTACAATAAGAGGGTAGGCCAGTGCGCCTTTAATCTTTCTTTTTAAAGTTAGCGACCTTTCTAAAAGGGTGGCTATGTTTTCTAAAGATTTATCAAGATTGCCACCCATTTCTCCTGCTTCTACTGTACTTGTATAAAGTGGCGGGAATATATTTTTGTGTTTCCTTAAAGCATCTGCAAAAGACAGTCCCTCTTCTATATTCCTCTTAACATCTCGCAAAATCTCAGCGAATTTCACGTTTTTCTGTTGTCTGGATAAAACATCTATCGATTCAGTGAGAGAGACACCAGATTTCAGCATCACAGAAAGCTGCTTTGTAGAGGTCATCAATTCTTTCTGCTTCACCTTCCGCTTAAATGAAAATAGTTCTATTTTTTGTTTTTCTGTAACTGGTTTTAGAGAAACGGGGATAAGTCCTTGCTGCCTTAGTTTTAAAATAGCCGCTTGCTTGCTTATGGCATCTATATTTCCCCTTAAAGTATCGCCAGTTTTGTTTTTTCCCTTCCATTTAAAGGTAGGCATCTATACTCTCTCCAGCAGTGTTTTTAACTCTTCTTTTTTGAGTGAGGCATCCATTGCCTGATTGTAGGTAATGAACCCTTTTTTATACAATTCAGCCAACGATTGGTTGAGTGTTTTCATCTTGGTTTTTTCCTGTCCTGTCTGCATGGAAGAGTAGATCTGAGGAATTTTATTTTCTCTGATGAGGTTTCTTATAGCATCATTGGGTATCATGATTTCCATTGCCAGCACCAAACCTTTACCATCCTTTCTTTTTAAAAGTTTTTGACTTACCACACCCTGAAGAACAGAGGAGAGTTGCGTCCTTATCTGATCTTGTTGTTCTGCTGGAAATACATCAACAATACGGGTTATTGTTTCTGAAGCAGAATTTGTATGCAGTGTGGCAAAGACTAAATGTCCTGTTTCGGCAGCTGTTAGCGCTGCTCTTATCGTTTCTAAATCCCTCATCTCTCCAATCAAGATTACATCTGGATCCTGCCTTAACACATGTTTTAAGGCGGACGCAAAACTTTTTGTATCACTCCCTATTTCTCTTTGAGAAATCAGTGCTTTTTCATGCCTGAATAAAAATTCTATGGGATCTTCAATTGTTATTATATGGCAATTTTTTTCCTTATTTATTTTGTTTATCAATGTGGCTAAGGTAGTAGATTTCCCTGCACCGGTGGGGCCTGTTATAAGCACAAATCCCTGGGAGAGATTTGTAAAATCCTGGACTACTCTGGGTATTCCCAGCTCTTCAAAGGATGGTATCTCAAAAGGTATAGCACGAAAAGCACCTGCGACGCTACTTCTCTGTATATACACATTAGCCCTGAACCGACTTATACCTTTTATGCCAAAAGAAAAATCCACCGCCAAGTTCTCCTCGAATCTCTTCCTCTGTTTTTCTGTCATGATGGAGTAACATAGCTGTTGTGTGTCTTTTGATGTTAATACAGGATAATCATTCAGGTCTTTCAATTCGCCAGCTATTCTGACTTTGGGTGGAGCTCCACTGATAAGGTGAAGATCTGATGCGCCCAATTTGACAATTTCTTTTAAAAGTTCAGTTATACCCTCCTTCATCTTTCCACATCCATGGTTACCCGCAGGACCTCTTCCACCGTGGTTATGCCTTTTTTTACCTTTTCAACAACATCTTCTCTAAATTTTGAATTACGTACCACCATTGCATCTTTCCTCACTAGTCAATGTGGAATTACCCTCTTTTATTGCCTCTTTTCTCATTTCTTCCAGGTTCTTTCCCTCCAGGATCATTTCCCTGATTACCCTGGTTATAGGGATAACCTCGAATAGGGCTATCCGTCCCTTATACCCGATGTTATTACAGTAGGAACAACCTTCTCCCCTGTATACCTTTGTTTTCTCATCTAAACCGAGTTTTCTCAGTGTCTTGGGTGGAACTTCTGCTTCTTTTTTGCAAAATGGGCATATTTTCCTTACCAGTCTCTGGGCGCAGGCCAAAATTAAGGTGTTTGCTATTAAGTAAGGTTCTATTTTCATATCTCTGAGTCGTGCGATGGTAGAAATGGCGTCGTTGGTGTGAAGGGTGGAGAGCACGAGATGACCTGTCAATGCTGCTCTTGTGGCAATTTCTGCAGTTTCTTCATCTCTGATTTCTCCAACCATTATTATGTCTGGATCCTGCCTTAAAAATGACCGTAGAACATGGGGAAAGGTGAGACCAATCTCTTCTTTTACCTGAACCTGGTTTATGCCTTCTATGTTGTATTCTATGGGGTCTTCAACAGTAAGGATGTTTACTCCTTCTCTGTTTATCTTATTCAATGCGGTATAAAGAGTGGTTGTTTTTCCTGACCCTGTAGGACCCGTCACCAGAATTATTCCATACGGGGCTTCAATTGCCTTTTTAACCTTTCTAATATCATCTTCTTCAAGTCCTAAGTCCTTTAAGTCCAGTCCCATGACACTCGTTCTATCCAAGATCCTTAAAACCACCTTTTCTCCAAATACAGTGGGAGCAGTGGATACTCTGAAATCAATATCTTTACCATTTACCTTCAACTTGATTCTCCCATCTTGAGGTAATCTCTTCTCTGCAATATTTAATTTAGACATAATTTTGAATCGCGAAGATAAAGCAGGATAGATATTTTTAGGTGGCTCCATTATTGTATACAATATACCGTCTATCCTGTACCTTATGCGAAATACCTTTTCGTATGGTTCCAGGTGGATGTCTGATGCACCTCTTTCCACTGCACCTTGTATAATCTTGTTTGCAAGTCTTATAATAGGTGCTTCTCCTGCCTTTTTCTCTTCTGCTATTTCTTCTTCCTCTATGCTGGATGGAGCCTCTACCACATCTATCTCTTTTATTTCCTTATCTAAGTCCAAGTCCATAGTCTTTTGCTTAAACAGGAAAACACTTTTTTTCTCAGGTTTTTTGTAGTATTTATCTATCGCCTCGGTTATGGAACTTTCTGGTGCGATAAGAGGTATGATTTCCTTGCCTGTTATTTGTTTTACATCTTTTAAGGCAGTGATGTTTGCAGGATCGGACATGGCTACCTTTATCTTCCCATTTTCCTCTCCTATGGGGATCAATTTGTATTTCTCAGCTACATCTGCTGGTATTAAATTGGCAACATTGTCTTCTATTGTAATCTTTTTTAAATCTGCAAATTCACCGGTATCTGCCTGCAGGAAGGAATACAGCTCGCTTTCTTCTAAATCCATGAATTCAAAGCTTGCCTGTTTCTGCAAGAAAGACTCTAACTCATCCTCACTGATGATTCCTTCCTCTACCAGTATAGTACCTAATTTTTTTCCCGTTTTCTTTTGCTTTTCCAGAGCCATATCCAGTTGCCATTTATTGATTTTCCCAAAGAGTAAAAGTAGTTCGCCTAAGGGAATAAGACTCATTTGAACATTTCCTTCAACTGGTTTGATGATGCTCTTTTGCCTGTCCATATGTAAAATGAGATTAACGCTTGTTCTATGAGCATATCTTTTCCATCTATAGTTTTGATTCCTCTTTTTTTTGTCTCATATTGCAGTGGAGTTTCATGGTAGATAAGTTCATAAAAGATGGCGTCCTCTTTTAAGATAGAAGGCGAGAAAAGCAACCCATCTTCTTTATTCAAGCCACAGGATGTAGCATTTATCACTATTTCTGCATCTTTTAGCTTTTCTTTGTGTGAGAGTGGATACACCTCTATATTTTTAAATTTTTCCCTCAATTTTACAGCCTTTTCATAGGTGCGGTTAAGCACCACAACAGAAGCATTTTCTTTCAGCAGTGCATATATAATGGCCTTTGCCGCTCCACCTGCCCCTATTACTGCCATCTTTCTCTCCCTTATGTCGGGAGCATATTTCTTTAAAGATTTGATAAAACCCCTGCCGTCTGTATTGTAACCCTTAATGTTACCTCGTTCAAGTTTTATTGTGTTTACTGCTCCTATAATACGAGCTTCTTCATCTATCTCATCTATGTAGTCCATAATTTTTTCCTTGTAGGGCAGGGTGATGTTGCATCCCTGAATTTTCAGCGCTTTTAACCCCTCTACCGTATATTTTAGCATATGGGGTTCAACATCAAATGCTACATACACGGCATTCATGTGAAAATGGTTGAACAAGAAGTTATGAATATCCGGGGAAATAGAATGTTTTATGGGATGTCCTATGATCCCATACAATTTTGTTTCTACCGTTATTTTCATGCTATTTTTATTATCCTTTTATCGTTTGAAATTGTAAATTCTATTTTCCAGAGAAATGTTACCATGTTTTCTATCTTTTCTCCCCACTCGCAAACGATTATTCCTTCCTTTTCAAAGAACTCTTCTATCCCTTCAACCGTTTTTAATCTATATAAATCTATATGATAGAACGGGATGCATCCATTATATTCCTGGACAATAACAAACGATGGGCTACCGCGAAAATCTGTTTCTCTATATCCCAGACCTGTGAAAAATCCGTGTGTAAACAGTGTTTTTCCCGACCCCAATTCTCCTATAAGGAGAATAACAATGCTGCCTCCTTCTTTCATCCATCTTCTCCTTACAATTTTTGCCAATCTTTTTCCCAGCGTAAAGGTCTGTTTTGGAGAAAGACTTGTAAATGTTCTCATCTAACATAGCATATAACAATATAAAATGTTGTCAATTCCCCTTTTATGGGATAATATACTTGGAGGAGAGAGAAATGATAAAACCAAAACGGGCACTTTTAAGCACATTTGATAAGAGGGGATTGAAGGATTTAGCTTCTACATTGTCAAAATTGGGTATAGAGATTATTTCCACCAAGGGTACAGGGGATTTCTTGCATAAAAACGGAATAGATACGATACCTGTTGAAGAGCTTACGGGTTTTTCTGAAATGTTTGATGGTAGAGTAAAAACACTACATCCAAATATATTCGGAGCTATTCTTGGTCCTCGAGACAGCAGGGAAGAGTTTGAAAGATTTTCGCTAAAGCCTATAGATATGGTGGTGGTAAATCTTTATCCTTTTGAAGAGATGATGGGTGAGAGTGAGGACAAAATTATTGAAAATATAGATATTGGTGGAGTGGCCCTGTTGCGTGCAGGGGCGAAGAACTTTAAACATGTAGTTGTTCTTACCGACATTGAGGATTATCGAGTAGTAGAAGAAGAACTCATGAGGAATGAGGGTTTTGTTTCCTATAGTTTGAGAAGGCATTTAGCGGGTAAAGCATTTTCCCTTACTTCATATTATGATGCTATTATAGGTAGTTATTTTACAGATGATATGAGAAGGGACCTTGCCTTACCTCTAAAATTCATAGGCCCTTTGAGATATGGAGAAAACCCTCATCAACAAGCGATTTTATATAAAAAGCCAAAAGCTAAGTTATTCGATGCTCTGGGTGGAAAGAAACTGTCTTTTAATAATGTGTCTGATATTGATGCTGCTTTCAGGTTGTTGAAGGAATTTAAGGAGCCATTTTCGGCGATAATAAAACATGGTAATCCTTGCGGTGCTGCATGCGGGAAAGATGTTAAAGAGGCCTTTTTGAGAGCAAAACAATCGGACAATATATCTTACTTTGGGGGTATAGTGGGTTTCAATAGAGATGTGGATGAAACATTAGCTGAGGAAATTATAAAAGATTTCTTTGAAGTAGTGATAGCACCTTCTTTTACCCCGGAGGCATTAGATGTTTTATCTAAGAAAAAGAATTTAAGGATTATAAAGATTTCAATGGATACGGATGTAGATAAATGGGATATAAGAAGTGTATGTGGAGGCTATCTTGTTCAACAGACAGATGACAGGGAGATAGACCTTGAGGTGGTAACAGATATACCATTGAGCGAAGAAGATAAAGAAGAGTTACTTTTCGCCTGGAAAATAGTAAAACATGTAAAATCCAATGCCATAGTTATAACCAACAGTAAACAGGTACTGGCTATAGGTGGAGGGGAAACGAGCAGAATAGATGCCTTGAGAGTAGCTGAAGCAAAAGCTTCTGTTAGAAAACACGAACTTAAAGGTGCCGTGATGGCATCGGATGGGTTCTTTCCTTTCGCCGATTCTATTGAGTTGGCCAGTAAAATAGGTATAAGAGCCATTATTCAGCCCGGCGGATCTGTAAGAGATAAAGAGGTGATAGATAAAGCGAATGAATGTAAGATACCTATGGTATTTACACATGTCAGATGCTTCAGACATTGACCTTTTGGTATGCGTCTGGTAAACTTTGCTCAAATTGAAATAAGGAGTGGTTAGATGTGGAGTTCTGCAATTGAAAGTGTAAGGCCAACTAAAAGAAAGATCCATATGGAGTTGCCTCTTGAGGAAGCTGCGAAAAGGCGTGATAAATATATAGACCGCTTGAGGAAGAATGTAACAATAAAGGGTTTTAGAAAAGGGAAAGCTCCAAAGAGTTTAATATTGCAGCAATATGGGGAGGAGGTAAGACGGGACACGACGAGAGAACTTCTGGAAAGTGGTTATCAGGCAGCAATTGACAGGTATAAATTGGAACCGGTATCTGAACCTGTGTTTACCGATGTGAAGTATGAAGAGAGTATTCCATTTTCTTTCAATATCATAGTGGATGTAAAACCGGAGTTTGAATTGAAGGAATACAAGGGAATAGAAATAGAAAAAAGAAAGGTAGAAGTTACAGATGAAGATGTAGAAAAAGCGATCTTTGCTCTTCAGAATGTCTTTGCCGAACTGGAGGATATAAAACAGAGAGGGGTTAAGAATGGTGATGTAGTAATAATAGATGTGGAAGCGAGAGAAGGAGAAAAAAAGATAGATAGTATAAGTGCAGATAATGTTTATTTAGAATTAGGTAAAGGAAATCTTAGAATTGAGGGAATGGAAAAAGAAATTGCTGGCATGAAGGTAGGAGAGAAAAAGTCTTTTGAAAAACAATTTCCGCCGGATTATTCCGATGGAACATTGAGGAATAAAAAGGTTACATTCATCATAAGCCTTAAGGCTGCAAGAGAAAAACATCTTCCCCCTTTAAATGATGACTTTGCAAAAAAGGTAGATAAGAACCTCAATACAGTTGAAGATTTGAGGAAAAGACTCAGGGAAGAAATACGGCAAACAAAAGAGAAACAAGAAGAGGAAAGACAAAAAGATGAAATGGTGGAAAAGTTACTCAGACAGTATGATTTTGATCTTCCTGAGAGTTTGGTGACACAGGAAACAAGTGCAATGATTATGGACTATTTACGAAACCTGCATTACAGGGGGGTTGACATCAGGCAGGAGAAGTATAAGCATTCTAAATTGAGGGAAAGATTTGAACCGGAGGCAAGGAAGAGGGTGAAAACAACGTTTATTCTCCTTAAAATAGCAGATAAAGAAAAGATAAGTGTGGATGAGAAAGAGTTAAGGGAATTTATAGCCAAAGATGCGCAGATGAAAGGACTTTCCGCTGATGAGCTTTACGAAAGGTATGCAAAAGAGAATGTTCTGCCCCTGGTTAAAATGGATGCATTAAGTGAAAAAGTGGTGGATTTTCTCTACAAAAATGCAATATTTAAGGAGTGATAATGGAGTTAGTGCCTATCGTTATTGAGAGAACACCGCGCGGAGAGAGAGCTTACGATATATATTCCAGACTTCTTAAGGAGAGAATTGTTATTATAGGAAGCACTATAGATGATGGGGTAGCGAGTTCTGTCATCAGTCAGTTGCTTTTTTTGGAAGCTGAGAATCCCGACAAGGATATCTATATGTATATCAATAGTCCAGGAGGTATTATCACTTCGGGTCTTGCCATATACGACACAATGCAGTATATAAGACCGGATATTACTACCATATGCATGGGACAAGCGGCATCCATGGCTACTATTTTGCTGGCGGCAGGGAAGAAGGGGAAGCGTTATGCGTTACCACATTCAAGAATAATGATTCATCAACCTGCAGGGGGAATCCAGGGCAAAGCCACAGAAATTGAGGTTCATGCGCGGGAGATACTTAAGTTAAGAAAAGATTTGAATAAGATTCTTGCTTTTCATACTGGTAAAAGGATATCCACCATTGAAGAGGATACGGAGAGGGATTACTTTATGAGTCCGGAGGAAGCATTAGAGTATGGTATAATCGATGAAATATTAATTAAAAGAGGGGAAAAAGAATGAAGGGTGTGAATAATGAGTTGAGGTGTTCATTTTGTGGTAGAACACAAAGTGAAGTAAAGAAACTTATTGTCGGTCCTGGTGTTTATATATGTGATGAGTGCGTGGCATTATGTAATAGTATATTAGCGGAAGATGAAGTAAAAAATAAGAGAAAGGGAGAGAAGAAACTCCCTACTCCAGAGGAGATTAAAAAACGGTTAGATGAATATGTAATTTCTCAGGAAGAAGCGAAAAAGATACTTTCTGTTGCTATTTATAATCACTACAAGAGAATTAACCATCGACGCAGCATGTTACCTCAACTGAAAAGTGTAGAGTTAGATAAGAGTAATATCTTATTAATCGGACCTACAGGAGTGGGTAAAACATTGTTGGCAAAGACAATAGCCAAGATACTCGATGTTCCATTTGCTATTGCTGACGCTACATCTCTTACAGAGGCGGGGTATGTGGGAGAAGATGTGGAAAATATACTGGTAAGACTACTGCAGGTAGCAAATTACAATGTATCTTTGGCGGAGAGAGGTATTATTTATATTGATGAAATAGATAAGATCGCCAGAAAATCTGAAAATGTTTCTATAACCAGAGATGTTTCAGGGGAAGGTGTGCAGCAGGCATTATTAAAGATTATCGAAGGCTCTATAGTTAATGTTCCTCCATACGGTGGAAGGAAACATCCTCAGCAAGAGTTTATTCAAATAAATACAGAAAATATATTGTTTATATGTGGTGGAGCATTCTGTGGTTTAGAAGATATCATAAAAAAGAGATTGGGACAATCAAGTATAGGGTTTAAGGAACCTGTTAAATCTCAGATAAATGAAGATTCAGGAAAAATACTGAGAGAATTGACAACGGAAGATCTTTTGGCTTATGGGCTTATACCTGAACTTGTTGGCAGGTTGCATGTTGTAGCTGTTCTTGATGAGTTGAGTGAAGATGATTTAGTGACAATTCTTACCAAGCCCAAAAATGCATTACTAAAACAATTTGCTGAGTTGTTTGAGATGGATGGAGTATCTCTGGTTTTCACGGATGATGCTGTTAGAAAGATAGCACGATGTGCTGTTGAGAGGAAGGTGGGGGCGAGAGGTCTTCGTAGTATTGTGGAGGATGTATTGATGGATATAATGTACAGTGTTCCCTCTGAAAAGGATATCACCAAATGTATTATAAATGGTGATTGTATTGAAAAAAAGGCCAAACCATTACTTGTAAGAACAACATC
>JAGGSF010000043.1 GCA_021159235.1 Deltaproteobacteria bacterium
TTTATATATGTTGGCAGATCCAAGAGTGAAAGATGTAATGGAGGTGAAAGGATGAGTAATGGAGGTGAAAGGATGAAAACAGTGGGTAAGGTGTTTTTTGTTTTATTCCTATCCGTTCTCTTTGTTGGTTTGAGTTTTACAGCTCAGGCCAAAGAGAAACCAATAAAGGTGGGAATTGTGCTTCCTCTGACCGGACCTAAGGCTATGTTTGGTGAAATGGAGAAAAATTCATTTCTAATGGCGTACAAGGATTTAGGTAAAAAGACTGTTATAGGCGGTAGAAAGATTGAGCTTCTATTTGAAGACGGCCAGGGTAATCCAAGCATAGCCAAAGCTGCCGCAGAAAAATTGGTTCATAAAGACAAGGTTGTTATGCTCTCAGGTGGTTACAGTAGTGCTTGCACTTATCCTATTGCCGGTGCTGCTCAGTCTATGAAAGTGCCTTTCTTAGTTACTACCGGTGCTGCAGATAAAATTACCACCCAGGGATGGAAATGGGTATTCAGAGGCACGGCTGCTCCAGCCAGTAAATATACAGGAGCATTATTTGATTTTTACGACAGGGTTGTTCATCCTAAGACTGCGGCATTGATGTATGAAAATACAGATTTTGGCACGAGTTCAGCCAAGGGTTTCAGACAGATATGCAAAAAGAAGGGAATTAAGATTGTCTTTGATGAAGCATACGAAGCCGGTGCTGTAGATTTTAAGCCCATGCTTGCCAAAGCAAAGAAAAGCAATCCCGATACGGCATACTGCATTTCCTATGTTATGGATGCAGCTTTAATTGCTACTCAAATGAAGGAATTAAACTGGAATTGTCCATTCTTTGTCGGTGGCGCTGCAGGATGGACCATGCCTGAGTTCCTGAAAAATGCCGGTGATGCTTCACAATATATAGCATCAACTACACTGTGGGTACCAAATGTTGCCTGGCCAGGGGCCAAAGAATACTATGACAACTATGTGAAAAAATATGGTAAGAAACCGGATTATCATGGAGCGCAGGCCTATGCCACCATGCAGATAATTGTGGCTGCTTTAAATAATGCAGAGAAGATCACTCCCGATGAAATTAGAAAGGCCCTTCTCAAAACGGAGGTAAATACTATTATGGGTCCTATAAAGTTTGAAAACTGGAGTGATGAATTCGGACACCATTACACCAATCAGAACAAACCCACCACTTATGTGGTGCAGTGGCAAAATGGCAGGCTTGAAGTTATCTGGCCCGAGGCGGCTAAATCAGCAAACTATGTTTATCCTGTTCCAGAATGGAGCAAAAGATAGATACCAGGGAGGAAGAGTCGGAACTCTTCCTCCTGAGTAATAATCTCGGGGAACAATCTTAATGTCTTTATTCTGGCAAACACTAATTTGTGGATTGCTGCTTGGAGGGGTATATGCTCTTATTGCTATTGGCATGACATTGATCATGGGGGTAATGAAGATCATAAACCTTGCTCACGGTGCCTTGGTAATGATAGGCATGTATATCACCTATGTTTGCTTTCACTACTGGGGGATTGATCCTTATATTGCCATATTTATTTCTATGCCTGCCTTATTTTTTCTTGGTTGTCTAATACAAAAATACAGTATCAATGTGTTGATAGGAAAAGAATCCATTCTGCCTGAAAACCAGGTCCTTTTAACGGTAGGTATCATGCTGGTTCTGACAGAAACCATGCGGTTGATCTTCGGTTCCGACTATAAATCCGTGCATACCAGTTATACCGGTACCAGCTTTTTTATCGGTGATGTTTCGGTTAGTATTCCCATGGCGATTAGTTTTGTTATTGCTATGGTCTTTACCTATGCATTGCACATTTTTCTTACTAAAACGGATATAGGAAGATCAATCCGGGCTACAGCTCAGGATAAAGAAGCGGCGATCCTTATGGGGGTCAATACCAATAAAATTACTATTGTTACCTTCGGCTTAGGCTCTGCTTTGGCCGCCGCTGGTGGAACATTGCTTGTTCCTATATATTATTTATTTCCCGATATTGGACATGCCTTTGTAGCAAAATCCTTTATAATTACTATTTTAGGAGGAATGGGAAGCACAATGGGGGCGTTGTTTGGAGGTTTAACTCTGGGCATTGCAGAGTCTTTTGGCGCCACCTATATTTCCATGGAGCTAAAGGATGTTGTGGGTTTTGTTATTTTTATCATTGTGCTACTATTTTTGCCAGGTGGCTTTAAGAGTCTAACTAAAAGGTGAATAGATGCTAAAAAAGTTTTGGTTTCTGTCTATTATTATAGTAATAGCAATAATTCTTCCATTAATAGTGCAATCGAGTTATTACAGACATATATTTATTTTGATATTGATCTGGGGAGCATTGGGAGTAGCATGGAACCTGTTGGGAGGATATACAGGGCAGGTTTCTTTTGGACATGCTGCCTTCTTTGGTGTAGGTGCCTATGGAGCGGGACTGCTTGCATTCCATCTCCATATCTCTCCCTGGTGGGGAATGATAGTAGGGCCTGTTGCTGCCGTTATTGTTAGTATTCCTATCGGTTTAATCTGCTTTCGCCTTCGCGGACCATATTTCGCCCTGGCAATGTTGGCAGTGGGTGAAATATGCAGGTTAGTGTTTACTCAGTGGGTATCTCTTACCAATGGTGCGATGGGAATACTGACCTTAACTACATTCAGCTCTAAGTTGCCTTACTACTATATTGGGTTAGCCATACTGAGCTTCAGTGTGTACACTGTTTATCGTTTGATGAATTCAAGGGCGGGATATTATTTCGTTTCCATCAGAGAAGATCAGGATGCTGCAGAATCCTTAGGAATACCCACCACCAAGTATAAAATGTATTCTCTTATTCCCAGTGCCTTTTTCTCGGGATTAGCTGGAGCTTTCTATATGAATTATATGAACTATATTGAGCCATCTGTAGTCTTTTCTCTGCCCGATGTATCAATAATGATAATATTGGTGGTGATATTGGGTGGAGTAGCCACATTGTGGGGGCCTGTGGTTGGAGCAATTATCTTTGTTGTCTTAAGTGAGTTGCTCCGTTCTTCCTTAGGCCCGGCACACCTTCTGGTATTTGGTGTTATCGTGTGTCTGGTAATTATGTACATGCCTAATGGGATTATGGGTGAAGTAGACAGGATAAAGAAACTGCTCCAGCGCAAAGGAGCACGTATAGGATCTGAGATAACATGAGTTATTTCGAGGTTAAAAATCTGGTCAAGAGGTTTGGAGGCTTAGTTGCTGTAAATAATATTAGTTTTTCCGTTGAAAAAGGAGAGATTTTTGGACTCATTGGTCCCAACGGTTCGGGAAAAACAACTATCTTCAATTGTATAAACCGCTATTATTCACCGACCGGTGGAAAAATATACTTCAAAGGAAAACGCATTGATAAACTTCCCACTTATGAGATTTGCAGATTGGGCATTGGTAGAACCTTTCAAGTAGTTAAACCGTTGAGACGAATGACTGCCTTAGAAAATGTCATGTCTGGAGCCTTCTTAAAAACAAGCGATGTTGCTAAAGCAAGAGATAGAGCCCTTGAAGTTCTGGATTTTTGTGGTCTGTTTCGGTACAGGCATTTTCCGGCTAAAGGGTTAACCATTGCTGATAAAAAGAGATTAGAAATAGCGCGGGCCTTAGCTACAGAGCCGGAGTTGTTACTCTTAGATGAAGTGGCAGCGGGATTAAATCCTAGAGAAACGGAAGCAGCGATGGAGATCATTCAAAAGATCCGTTCATCAGGTGTAACTATTTTAATTGTAGAGCATGTGATGAAGGTTATAATGGGCATCTCGGACAGAATCATGGCAATCAACTTCGGCAAAGAGATAGCCAGAGGAACACCTCAAGAGATAGTCAACAATGAAGAGGTAATCAAAGCCTACTTGGGAGAATCCTATGCTCAGGGTAAATAACATAGATGTCTATTATGGGGAGGTTCAAGCTTTATGGGAAGTTTCCTTACAGGTGAGTGAAGGAGAATATGTTGCTCTGTTGGGAGCCAATGGTGCTGGGAAAACCACTACCTTGAACACCATCTCCGGATTGTTGCGACCGAAAAAGGGAAACATTGAATTTTTGGGACAGGATCTGAGTCATGTTCCAGCCTATAAAACTGCGGAGATGGGTATTGCCCATGTTCCTGAAGCCAGGAGGCTGTTTCCAGAGATGACGGTTGAAGAGAATCTGATAATGGGTTCCCTGCCCAAAAGAGCGAAAGAAAAAAGAAAAGAAAGTATGGATTGGATATTTACACTCTTCCCCAGGCTGAAAGAAAGACGGCACCAGGAAGCAGGAACCTTGAGTGGTGGAGAGCAACAGATGTTAGCCATAGGGAGAGGATTGATGTTAAGACCAAAGTTACTTATGTTAGATGAGCCTTCATTAGGACTGGCGCCTTTCCTGGTGGATGAAGTATTTAAAATTATTAAAAAGATCAATGAGGAGGGTATCACCATACTGTTGGTAGAGCAAAATGTGATGCATGCTTTAAACTCATGCACAAAAGCCTATATTTTGGAAAGTGGTAGAATAACCCTTCAGGGCAGGGGTAAAGACCTGCTCAGCAACGAACATGTTAGGGAAGCTTATCTGGGCATCTAAGGACTTTTTAGTATTTCTGTAATCTTTTGTCTTATAGGCATGAACCAGTCCCACCCCGTTACAGATGTAACTGTTTTTAATTCACCATTTCTTTCCACACGATACAGGATCACATAAGGCTCATCATGATCGGCATTTTCCAACATATACTCTTCGTAAAAGAGGACCAAACTGCCTATCTCTAATTCGGTAAAACTGCCCCCTATCAACGCTTTTCCACGGAATGCTTCCTTGCCTACCTTTTCATCATTTATCCCCTCTATTTTCATTACCCACGATGGTCTTTTTCTATCAATTGTATCTGGAATAAGTATGTTTACTTTCATTATTTAGATTATACAAAACTCAGCCAACTTGACAAGCACATAAAATTATATATTATGAACAGCGGGCCCGTAGCTCAGTTGGCAGAGCCACCGGCTCATAACCGGTTGGTCCCAGGTTCGAGCCCTGGCGGGCCCACTAATTGTTATGAAGATTTCTTCTTTAGTGTCGCTTTTAGAGGATTATTTTCCTTCAGAATTGGCATTGAAAAACGACAATCCTGGTCTACAGGTAGGTAATCTCAACAGTGAGATAAAAGGAATCCTCATATCGTTAGACATCTACCTTTCCACTATAGATGAGGCAAAGAAAAAAAACTGCAATCTGATTATTTCCCATCATCCACTCCTCTTTTTTTCTACCAAGAAAATAAACACTTCAATCTATCCTTATAACGCTGTGCAAAGAGCCATTCAGAATGATATTACCCTCTATGCTATCCATACCAACGCAGACATAGCGGATGGAGGTTTAAATGATTATTTATGCAAAATTTTAAATGTCCAACATGTGGAAAAGATGTCGCCGGATAATCTGATAAGGTGCGGGAAGTTGCCAAGACCCATGAAGTTAATAGAATTGTGTGAACATATAGGGGAAAAACTACATGTGCCGCATATTAAATATGTAGGAGAGGAAAACGAATATGTGAAGGATGTGGCTGTCTGTAGTGGAAGTTGTGGAGATGTGTTGTGGAATTTGAGCAGAGAATTTGATGTTTTTATAACAGGTGACATCAAGCATCACACAGCCATCTATGCCAAAGAGAGGGGCATTAAATTGATAGATGCCACACACTTCTCAACAGAACTGATATTCAAAGATCTGTTAGACGAAATACTCAAAAAACACATAAGGAATATCCCTGTTTTGAAGAGTGAATGTGATAGTTTGCCCTGGAAATACTTTATTAAGGGAGGTAGTGTTGAATGAAGATGTAAGGAAACTTTTAAAGGTTCAGGAATTGGACAAGGAAGTTGTAAGGTTAGCTGAAGAAATTGAAAAAATGCAAAAGAAAGTGGAAGAAAAAGAAGCAGAAGTAAGGATGCAAAAGGATAATATAGAAGCTCTGCACAAAGAGATTGGAGAGTTATTGGAGGATAAGAAATTTAAGGATGAACTTTTAAATGAAAGCGTGGAAAATTTGAAGAAATTGGAGAAAAAGGCAAAGAGCGTAACCACAGAAAAACAACTCAATGCGATAAATACAGAGATAGAAATTTCCAGAACAAACCAAGATATTTTAGAGGAAAAACTGCTGAGCATAATGGGAACTATTGAGGAAAAGGAAAAGGCTGTTAAGGAAATGGAAACATCCTTAGATACCGCTCAAAGAGAGCTGGATGCACTTAAAAAAGCAACAACAGAAAACATAAACCAGATAAATGGAGATATCAACGAAATAGAGGAAAGGAAAAAGATATTGTATAAGGATATTGATGCAAAGATTATCAAAAGATACGAGGAATTGAACAGGTGGACAAAGGGGACCAGTGTCGTTCCTGTAAGGCAGGGGGCATGTTATGGTTGTTTTATGAAGATCACACCTCAAACCCTTGCCACAGTGAAGGAAACTGATGAAGTAGTTTTCTGTCCCAACTGTGGAAGGATTCTATACTGGCCTGAAGAAGATGAAAAAAAGTAAAAAACTGATCATAAATACAGATGGATCATCTCTTTCTAATCCTGGGCCAGCAGGAATAGGAATTGTTGTTTATAATAATCAAAACGATATAATAGAAAAAATAAGTAAGTATATTGGGAAAGCAACGAACAATGTAGCTGAATATAAAGCGATAATAGAAGCTCTAAGTTTTGCTAAAGACTTCGGAGCAGATGAAGTAATGATAAGATCGGATTCAGAACTCATTGTGAAACAGATCAACGGGAGTTATAGGGTTAAAGACAAAAAGCTGAAAATATTATTGAAAGAAGCGCTTAATTTAACAGGGAATTTTTCCACATTTTCCATTGTGCATATACCGAGAGAGGAAAACAGGATAGCAGACGACCTGGCAAAACGAGCAGCGGCGTTAGAGTAGATCATAAGCCGGGTTCTGTACCTTCAGTAGAAGGTGGTAGCCATTTATCTGGAGTGACAGTTGCCTGCCACTTCGAGCGACCTACCCGAGAACATAGGACGGACACGCCTTTCGTTCTCCTATTTGGTCTTGCTCCGGAAGGGGTTTACCATGCGGTATGTATCACTACATACCCGGTAAGCTCTTACCTTACCTTTTCACCCTTACCCTGCTTACATATTTCACAGGGCGGTATCTTTTCTGTGGCACTTTCCTTGAGATCACTCTCACTGGATGTTATCCAGCTTCCTGTCCGTAGGAGCCCGGACTTTCCTCTACTTCTTTATAGAAGTAGCGGCTACCAGGTCTACTCTAACGCCTTTATCTAATTTATTATCTTTCAGAATTTAGTCAAGCTCTTTAAATGGCTGAAGAACATAGGATAAGATGTGTCAATAGATGAGGTATCGTTGAGGATAATATTATCGTTGGATACAAGAGAAGCAATAGCAAAAGACATTGCTATCCTGTGGTCATGATAGGTGTTTATTTTTCCTCCCTTAAGTGTTCCTCCTTCTATTATTATTCCATCTGGCAGTTCTTCACATCTTATCCCCAGGCGAGTTAGATTTTCCACCATCGCTTTTATACGGTCACATTCCTTGTATCGTAATTCAGAAGCATTTTTGATTATTGTTTTTCCCTCAGCACAGGAGGCCAAGATGCAGATTATAGGGATTTCATCAATAATGCGGGGAATAATACTTTTTTCTAAGGAAACACCTTTTATGTGTGGAGAATAACAGACAGCTACATTTCCTATCTTTTCTCCGTTTACTTCTCTGTTATTTATTATTTCAAATTCTACATTCATCATCCGGAATACATCCAGTATACCTGTGCGTGTGGGATTTAATACCATATCCTCAAACAAAACCTGTGAGTGAGGAATTAGGGCTGCAGCTACCATAAAGTAAGCAGCCGAAGAGATATCCGCTCCAATTTCTATGCAACCTGGTGAATGTAGGGTTCTATTTGAACCTAACCTGATTAAGTTTTTTACACATTCCACATCTACATCCATATTTCTTAGCATTATTTCGGTGTGATTTCGAGATGGAAGGGGTTCTCTTATTTCTACCTCCCCCTGGGAAAATAGCCCTGCTAAAAGTATGGCCGATTTAACTTGAGCACTGGCTACAGGCATTTCATACCTTATACCATTTAACGGGTATTTTCCCCTTATAACCAATGGGGGGACTTTTCCATTTTCTCTTCCATCAATCCTTGCTCCCATTGTACGCAGCGGTTCTACGATTCTCTCCATCGGCCTTTTTCTCAGCGATTCATCGCCGGTGAGGATGGTCATAAAATCTGTACCTGAAGCAAGTCCCGCCAAGAGACGCATACCTGTGCCAGAATTCCCCAAATTCAGAACATCCGCTGGTTCTCTTAATGAAAATTTTCCCTGGCCTTCAACGACAACGTATTCATCTTTTTGGTATATACTTACACCCAGCATCCTTAGAGCCTGCATGGTGCAATCTGTGTCCCTGGATTTGAGGAGATCCTTGATGTATGTTTTACCTTCTGCAATGGAGGAAAGAATCAACGCACGGTGGGAAATGGATTTATCTGAACTGACCCTGATTTTACCCTTAAGCATCATCTTATCCATACATCCACATCATGATAAATATACAGTATATCATTTTTACGCTGGTATTTAAATCCCACACCACTCAGCTCTATCTCTCCTTGGTACCTTACCTTGCCTGAGTCAGAGAGTTCTTCTTTACCACTATTCCAGTTTGCTCTTTCTGTTTTTATTATGAAATTTTTGCCTCTTGCCGTGACATTTCCCTCAAGCTGAACATTTCTCTCCTCATCTGCCCTTGCTGTTTTTGCCGTAATCAGAATATCGCCGTATCTCTTGGTAGGATGTTTCAACTCAACATCGTAGAGGAGATACCTATCTCCTTTGT
>JAGGSF010000003.1 GCA_021159235.1 Deltaproteobacteria bacterium
GGTGTAGTTATATAAAAATATTTATTCATCTCCACTCCTTATTAGATGAGCTTCTACTTCGTAGTCTTTCCCCTCACTTCTTATAATTACCGTTCTTTTAAACGGATTGACGGCAACTATTTCTCCTTCCATATCGCCTGCTTTAACCTTCTCTCCGATACCGGGAGTGCATTTTAAAAAATCCTCGTAGAAATCATTTTCAAATGCCAGACAACACATCAGTCTTCCACATGCACCTGAAATTTTATGCACATTGAGATTGAGATTTTGACTCTTAGCCATCCTTACAGAGGTAGCACTGAATTGTCTTAGAAACCTACAGCAACACTGTTCCTGTCCACACAAACCGATTCCTCCAATCATTTTTGCCCTGTCTCTTACACCAATTTGCCTCATTTCAATGCGCGTTTTAAATGTGGAAGCAAGAATTCTCACCAGCAGTCTAAAATCAACCCGCTTTTCTGCAGTGAAATAGAACACAATTTTACTTCTATCCAGTGTATATTCTGTTTTCACCAGTTTCATTTCCAATCCCAATTTTTCCACCTCTTTCTTAAATTTTCGAGAAGCAGAATCGGCGATCTTTCTATTTTCCCTCTCTACAGAAAAATCCTCTTCCGTAGCTTTTCTCAATATTGGGTTCAGATCTGTATCGTTGGAATCTACAATCTTTCTTACAGTGCCTATAGCGAGACCCCTTTCCGATCCAGCAACTACTTTATCATTCACGGAAATCTCTATCTCCGGAATCGAAAATGGTGTAAGCGGTCCCACTCTTGCAAACTCAACCAACGCTACCTTCATTTCCAAGCTCCTCGTACAATTTTAAGAATAAGGAAAGCCAGAATAGTTTTTTGTTTATATTGTAATTTTTAATGTGTGAGAAAAACTTGTTAAGACAAGTAGCTACCCTGTCCTTTGCTTGCAAACATCCTTGATGTATGTCACTTCTGCACATTTCCAAGGTCGCCGATTCTATCAATCTGAGGATTTTGTCTTTGTCCTCTATTTCAGCCAGTTTATCTGCCAGTTTCATATACTGTTTTAGATCGTGTTGTTGTAATACTTGAACAAACTCAGAGACATCTTCTCTTTCTCTTTTCCCATGAAATAAGATTGCCCGGGAGCGCACCGTGTTTAGAAGAGAAAAAGGGCTACCCCACAGTATAAAACATACATAGGAAGGGGGTTCTTCCAGTATCTTTAAAAGAGCATTTTGAGCATATATATTCAATCCTTTTGTTTCAAGTATAAAAATACTCTTCCTCCCTTCTATTGGCTTATATAAAACAGATTTCTTTATTTCTCTTATATCATCAACACCTATTGAACCCTTTTTCAAGATATGAACATCAGGATGTAGATTTTTTCTTACTTTTTCTTTGCATACTTCATTTTCACACAGAGACTCTTCTACAAATTGTACAACCTCATCCCATTCTGTGTCAAATATGTAAGCAGGATAAAACATCCTCATAGTTCATTCCATATCTTTACAATGTCTTCATGTAAAGTTGCGATATCCTTTTGTCCATTCAGGACAAAAAAGTTCTTTTCTTTGGAAAGTTTGAGATAGCCTTCCCTCACTCTCCTTAAAAAGGATATACTCTCATTCTTTTCTTTACCCCTTTTTCTGCAGCGCATAATACAAGTTTCAGGTTGCATGTCTATCAAAAATACCAGCTGAGGAAGGATACTGTCATTGGTAAAGTTGCTGAGTTTGTACAGGAATTCCACATCTATACCTTCGCCAAAACCCTGATAGGCAATAGTAGAATACAGGGATCTATCACTCACCACGACAAAACCTTTTTCAATGTTTGGTTTTACAACCTCCCTTATATGTTGCGATCTATCCGCCAAAAATAGCAGAAGTTTCGTTTCTTTGTAAATCTTGTCTTCAAGAAGAATCTGTTTAATCTTTGTTCCTGCAGGGGTTCCTCCGGGTTCTTTGGTCAGCAAACTCTTTATGTTAATAGATTCAAGAAAGAACTGGAAAAGCTTGGCCTGTGTAGTTTTTCCCACACCATCTATACCTTCAAAAGCAATATATCGTGGTTTATCTTTCATGCCTTAAAATATATCACAATTTTATTCTCTTTTCATCTTCAATAATGTAGAAAATTCAAGAATAGGGGATATAATGTAATCTGATCTAAAGATAGCAGAGGAGGTTTTTCATGACACAAATTGAAGCGGCAAGGAAAGGCATAATAACAGAGGAAGTAAAAATTGTGGCTAAGGATGAACATATAGATGAAGGGCTTCTGGCAGAGAGGGTAGCTAAGGGTGAAGTGGTGATTTTGAAAAATAGGGTTCACGATATTCATCCTGTGGGCGTGGGAAAGGGACTCAGAACCAAGGTCAACGCCAATATAGGAACTTCTCCGGATGTATTCAGTTTGGATACAGAGCTGGAAAAATTAAGAGCAGCGGAAGAAGCTGGTGCGGATACAGTAATGGACCTATCAACAGGAGGAAATCTGGATGAGATAAGGAGAGAAATATTAAGGAGATCAAAAGTTGTTGTAGGAAATGTGCCTATCTATCAAGCAGCAGTGGAAGCAGGAGAGAAAAAAGGAAGTATTGTATACATGACAGAAGACGATATCTTCAGCACCATAGAAAAACACGCAGAAGATGGTATCGATTACACCACCGTGCATTGTGGTGTCACATTGCAGACAATAGAGAGGCTGAAGAAAGAAGGAAGGGTTGCCGATCTTGTTTCAAGAGGAGGATCTTTTCTTACCGTGTGGATGCTTTACAACGAGAAAGAAAACCCATTGTATGAACATTTTGACAGGTTGCTTAATATTGCAAAGAAATACGATCTTACATTGTCACTGGGAGATGGATTTAGGCCCGGTGCAATCAGTGATGCTACGGATAGATCACAGATTCAGGAGTTGATCCTTTTAGCTGAATTACACGATAGAGCCCTGAAAGCAGGTGTCCAGTCAATGATTGAAGGGCCGGGACACATTCCCATAGATCAGGTAGTTGATAATGTAAGAATAGAAAAAGCACTTGCTCATGATGCACCATTTTATGTGTTGGGGCCTGTAGTTACGGACATCGCACCGGGATACGACCACATAACATCTGCTATTGGAGGAGCTATAATAGCAGCGGCAGGTGCGGATTATCTGTGTTATGTGACGCCAGCAGAACATGTGAGACTGCCTACACCTGATGATGTGAAGGAAGGTGTTATTGTTACCCGTATCGCTGCTCATGCGGCGGATATCGCCAAAGGTGTGAAGGGGGCAGTTGAGTGGGATCTACAGATGGATAAAGCAAGAAAAGCGCTGGATTGGGAAAAGATGATACAGCTTTCTATAAATCCTGAATTGGTTAAAAAAATGAGAACCTCATCGCTGCCCAAGGAGAAAGATGTTTGCACGATGTGTGGTAAGTTTTGCGCTATAAAGCTCTTACAGAAGGCATTGGGCAGAGAGTGAATATTCTTGAAATCAGGAACAAACTGTCCACAAATGTTATTGGCAGAAGAATTGAATATTACAAACTTACCTCCTCTACTATGGATGAAGCGGAGAATTTAATAAAAACCGGGTGTCCTGAAGGCACTGTAGTTATTGCGGATGAACAATACAGGGGAAGGGGAAGAAGGAGGAAGGAGTGGTTTTCTCCCCGGGGAAATAATATTTATCTCTCCGTTGTTCTTTTTCCAGAACATCTCTCTATAAAATACGGCAGTCTCATAATGTTTATGGGTAGTATTGCAATGGTAAAAACACTGTCCGAGTATGGAATTTGTGCTAAGATAAAATGGCCCAACGATTGCATGGTAGATGGAAAGAAGATAGGTGGTGTATTGATGGAAACAACAGGTGAAGGAGAATTTATAAAGAATATTGTTTTAGGTATGGGAATAAATGTAAATCAAGATAGCTTTCCTCTATCGTTAAAAGATAGTGCTATATCCGTACTGATGAAGACAAAATATAAGGTTGACCGGGCGGAGATGGTAGTCCGCTTACTGTACTGTTTGGAAGAATTGTATCTGTCGTTGGAAAAAAGAGGCAGGGAAAAGATACTGGATTTATGGAAAAAGTATTCTGATACAATAGGAAAAAGAGTTGTAGTAGATATGGGGGATAGAACAGTTGAGGGAAAAGCAAAAGATATAGATAAATATGGCTTTTTACTGGTGGAAACAGGTAGAGGTCTGGAAAAGATTGCCTGCAGGGAAACTCTACGATATATATAAAAAGATAAGGATATTACTAAAATCGTTCAGCAAAAATGACAAATTATTCATTTTTTCTGTCTGCTTTATTTTTATTGTCGTTTTTTCAGCTATCTTTGCACCATTTGTTTCACCTTACAATCCTTACAGAATAGATACCAGTGCAATTTTCCTTCCTCCTTCTTTTTCACATCCCTGTGGAACAGATAGACTGGGAAGAGACATATTATCTCGCATTATCTACGGAAGCAGAGTATCCTTGGAGGTTTCATTGGTAGCGGTTGGTGTATCAATATTATTAGGGTGCATGATAGGTGCGGTGGCTGGATTCTATGGTAAGGTTGTAGATTCTCTCCTTATGCGTTTCACAGATATTATGCTTACCTTTCCCACATTTTTTCTGGTTTTAGCTGTGGTTACATTTCTTGGGCCCAGCATCTTAAATGTGATGATTGTAATAGGGCTGACAAGCTGGATGGGTGTAGCCAGACTGGTGAGAGCAGAGGTGTTGAAGTTAAAGAATATGGAGTTTATAAAAGCAGCGAAAATGTTTGGAGCAAGCAATCTCTATATTATTGTTAAACACCTCTTGCCAAATGTCATGGGTCCGGTAGTTGTTTCTGCTACATTGGGCATAGGTAGTGCCATACTTACTGAATCAGCATTGAGTTTTTTGGGATTGGGTGTTCAACCTCCCACGCCTTCCTGGGGAGAGATGCTTTCTGAAGGAAAAGATTACCTGCGGATAGCATGGTGGCTTTCCTTTTTTCCTGGTCTATCCATTTTTCTAACCGTGCTCTCCTTCACTATAATAGGTGAACGGCTTCACAAATGATACGAGCAGGAAGGATTACAAATTTTGACTGGATACTGTTTCTGTGCATTGCACTGCTTGTAGGTATCGGTCTTTTCACATTACATTCCATAGTGGGAAACAGTATTTTGTTCTATAAGCAGATTTTATGGAATATTATAGGATTCTTTGTTTTTTTTACTTGCCTGAACATCCCTTCCAGAATATGGAAATCCTATTCTAATCTCATCTATGTCGTCACTATTCTTTTATTGATACTTGTTTTAGTAATCGGTGTTGAACAGAGAGGTGTTAAGAGATGGATTGGACTGGAGATTATAAATATTCAGCCTGCAGAATTCGCAAGATTAGGACTTATCTTTATGCTTGCCCACTTTTTTCATGAGCATCCCAGAAGCACTTCCTATTCGGCAAGAGACCTGCTTTTCCCCTTTTTACTCAGCCTCTTACCTATACTACTTGTTGCCAAAGAACCGGACTTAAGCACAGCAACTCTTCTGGCCTTGATTTCTCTGGGAATGATAATGGTTGCCGGGGTAAAAAAGAATCTTATATTTAAAGGCTTTATCATCCTTGTTCTTATCTCTCCCTTTCTGTGGATGTCATTGAAGGATTATCAGAAACATAGATTAATTGCATTTTTAAATCCTCATTCTTCAGCAACAAAATATGGTTACCATATAATTCAGTCAGAGATTGCTATTGGCAGCGGAGGTATTTGGGGCAAAGGAATAAAATCTGCCACTCAATCCAGATTACATTTCTTGCCTGTAGAGCATACCGATTTTATTTTCTCCGTGTTTGCTGAACAACGAGGTTTCGTTGGTTGTCTTATTCTTATCTTTTTATACGCGTCTATCATCTGGAGGGGATTATACGTTGTTCAAAAAGCCCGCTGGCGGTTTGAAAGATTTACTGCTGTAGGTATTGTCATCATGTTTGCAGTATCCGTAATACTCAACATCAGTATGACCATGGGTCTTTTCCCGGTTGCCGGCATTTCCCTTCCCCTGATGAGCTATGGTGGGAGTTCTACGATATTAAACTTCGCCGCACTGGGCATACTTGCAAGCATTGGAATGAGAACATATAGATACTGAGGAGGGTTTTTATGATTTCACGATACACTACCAGGGAAATGAACGAGATATGGAACGAGGAAAACAAATTAAGGGTATGGTTGGAAGTGGAGATTAAAATTGTAGAAGGGTGGGAAAAGATTGGCGAGATACCAAAAGGAACAGCAGAAAAAATAAAAAAGAAAGCAAATTTTGATATAGAGAGGATAAAAGAGATAGAAAATGTAACCCGACATGATGTAGTGGCATTCGTAGAGAATGTAAGAGAACACTTAGGTGATGAGGGAAAATATCTTCATCTGGGTGTTACCTCTTCCGATATTATAGATACAGCGATGGCATTGATGTTGAAAAGATCTGCAGAGATAATAATAAAAGACATTCATGATTTGATGAATGTATTGAAGGAAAAAGCTTACAAATATAAATACACGGAGATGATTGGAAGGTCCCATGGTACACATGGAGAACCCATTACCTTCGGGCTTGTCTTTGCTCTATGGTATGAAGAAGCGAGAAGAAACTTAGATAGAATGTTATCCGCCAGAGATAATATTTCCTACGGAAAGATATCTGGTTCTATGGGCACCTTTGCCAATGTGCCTCCGGAGGTGGAGGAATATGTATGTAAATCTCTGTCATTGAATCCCGCTCCTGTCTCCAACCAGATCATTCAGCGAGATAGATATGCTCATTACCTTTCTGTGCTGGCTATCATTGCATCCAGCATAGAAAAGATTGCTCTGGAAATCCGTCACCTGCAGAGGACGGAGGTAAGGGAAGCAGAAGAGTTTTTTTATCCCGGTCAAAAGGGCTCTTCCTCCATGCCCCACAAGAGAAATCCCGTTCTCTCTGAAAACCTGTGTGGATTGGCAAGACTGGTAAGATCTTATGCTCTGGTTTCTCTTGAGAATATTGCCCTGTGGCATGAGAGAGACATCAGTCATTCTTCCAATGAAAGAGTTACTTTGCCAGACGCAAATATTCTGGTAGATTTTATGTTGAAGAGACTGATTGGTATCCTGAGAAATCTGATTGTCTATGAAGACAAGATGAAAAAAGATATTTATCTTACTAAAGGGTTGATATTTTCTCAGCGTGTCATGGTAGAACTGGTGAAAAAGGGTATGGATAAGAAAACGGCTTATGAAGCTGTTCAAGATTGTGCTATGAAAGCCTGGGAAAAGAACTTAATGTTCAAAACATTGATCATGAACAATGGCAAAATAAGAAGAGCAATGACGAAAGAAGAGATTGAGAGGTGTTTTGATACATCTTATTACACAAGATATGTTGATGTTATATTTGAAAGGGTATTTAAAGATTTGACAATAAAGTAAAAAATTTGTAATAATTGTGTTAAAATTTAGAGGAGGTGCGAAATGGTGAAGGTAACAATCGATGAGGATGCTTGCATTGGTTGTGAAGCCTGTTCAGATGAGTTGCCCGAGGTTTTTGAAATTGTTGAGGGTAAGGCAAAGGTAAAAGATCCAAATGCAGCACCTGTTGAGAAAATCAAGGAAGTTGCCGAAAGCTGTCCAACCGAGGCAATCACCGTAGAGGAATAACCAGGAAGACAGTATCCCTGTTTTCAAAAACAGGGATACTGTCCCGATCTTTTTAAGACAATGCATCTTTTACAAAGGGATTGTGTTTTAATTCATGAAGTAGTGTTGTTTCATCACCGTGTCCGGCATAGACAGTTGTATGAAGGGGCAAAGTAAACAGTTTTTTTAAGCTGTGCGCAAGTTCTTCGGTGTTGCCTGTAGGCAGATCTGTCCTTCCTATAGATTCCAGGAATAGTGTATCTCCGGAAAAGAGTATGTGGTTATACTCATCATAAAAGCATACACTGCCTTCCGTGTGTCCAGGTGTCTCTATTACCTTAAGAGATAAACGTCCTACCTTTATAATGTCTCCTTCCCTTAGAAGATTGTCTGCCAGGGGTGAAGGATTGCATTGCATCATCATCTGCATTGCGTCATTATAGATGGATTGAAGCCTGCCTGCATCCTCTTTGCCAATCATAAGCGGTATATTAAATCTTTCTTTTATATCCTTATTCGCACAGGTATGGTCAAAATGATAGTGGGTATTTAGTATTGCAACGGGATTCAGTTTTCTTTTTTCTATACTTCTTACAATTTTTTCTCCGTCGCTGCCAGGATCAATAATCACTGCTTCTTTTGTTTCACGATCCGCATATAGGTAACAGTTTGCCTGTAAAAGTCCAACTACAACTCTTACCAGTGTAAACTTTCCCATGTTATTATCTCTTCTTTCAACCTCTTCCCCCATCTGTATCCTCCCGGGGTGCCGTTTTTTCTTATTATGCGATGACAGGGTATAAACAGAGCATGTCTGTTCAAAGAGAGCATTTTCCCTATTACTCGAGGATGACAGCACAGCTTTTCAGCCAATTCTCTATAACTCAAAATTTCCCCTGCTTTTATTTTTCTTACTTCTTCATAGAGTTTTATCTGAAGCGGTGAGTAAGCTTCGGTATTTAATATTTCCCATGGAGGAAGGTTCCTGCCATGAGAAGAGAAGAAAGAAAAAAGAAAATCTTTTATCTCTCCCGCTACTTTTCTTCCCTGTCTGCTGTTTGAAAAATCAAGTGAAAATATGCCTTCCTTTATTCTAACTGTTAACCATCTATCAAAAGGGGTTTCACAATAGAATGTTTCCACTATTTTATTTACTGGCAGCAATCTTT
>JAGGSF010000054.1 GCA_021159235.1 Deltaproteobacteria bacterium
CTGAGGTTTTGTGGAAATCAAAGGTAGAAGATGCAATTAAAAGTTACGGAAAGGGGAAAGAAGCTCTCTTACCCAGCCTGGAATCAATCCAGGAACTATTTGGTTACATCCCTGAAGAAGCGATTACATATCTCAGTGAAACTCTCAATGTCCCTTTGGTAGACATCTACGGTGTAATAACCTTTTATGGTATGCTTACTACTGAGAAACAGGGAAAATATGTAATACGAGTCTGTAACTCGTTGCCCTGTCATATCAACAGGTCAAATGAAATCATTGATGCCTTTGAGAAGGAGCTGGACATAAGGTGTGGAGAAACCACACCGGATGGAAAGTTTACGCTGGAAGGTGTAGCCTGTTTAGGGCTGTGCGATAAAGCACCGGCGGCAATGATCAATGAAAAGATATACGGAAATCTAACTGCAGAGAAAGTTAAAGAAATTATCAGTGAACTGAGGAGGCAATGATGGAAAAAATCTTGTTGAAAAACATTGATAAGCCAGATTCTCAGGATATAGAAACCTACATCTCAGGCGGTGGTTACAAGGCATTGGAAAAAGCACTGAGCATGAAACCGGAAGATATTATTGCAGAGGTGAAGAAATCCAAGCTCATAGGGAGAGGAGGAGCAGGATTTCCTACAGGTTTGAAGTGGGAATTTACAAGAAAGGAAAAAGGTGAACCCAAGTATGTGGTTTGCAATGCAGATGAAGGAGAACCGGGAACATTTAAAGATAGGGTAATCCTTAACAAAGATCCACACCTCCTTCTGGAATCTATCATCATCTGTGGTTATGCTGTTGGTGCAGAGAAAGGTTTCATCTACATCAGGGGAGAATACTTTGAAGAGATCAACACCCTAAAAAAGGCCATAGAACAAGCAAAAGCAAAGAAGATGTTGGGAGAAAACATCCTTGGTTCTGACTTTTCCTTCGATATTCAAATATTTAAAGGTGCAGGAGCGTATGTATGCGGAGAGGAAACATCACTCTTTGAATCTATGGGAGGAGGAAGAGCCACATCCAGGGAAAAACCGCCCTTCCCCACTCAGTTTGGTGTTTATGGAAAACCTACAGTAATCAATAATGTGGAGACATTGTCCAACGTGCCATCCATTATTTTAAATGGTGGTGACTGGTATTCACAGATTGGTAGTCCAGATTCACCAGGACCAAAACTCTTCTGTCTTTCCGGACATGTGAACAAACCTGGTGTATATGAGTTACCACTGGGCACCTCCTTAAAGGAACTGGTTGAAACCTATGGAGGTGGTGTGAAGGGGAGATTTAAGGCTGTCTTGCCGGGCGGTGTCTCCAGTAGCTTCTTAGATACCTTAGATGTGAAGTTGGACTACAAGAGTGTGATGGAGGCAGGTAGTATGCTGGGTTCAGCAGCAGTAATCATAATGAACTCAGATACAGACATGGTGAATGTCTGTAAAAATATTATGGAGTTCTTTGCTCATGAATCTTGCGGACACTGTGTGCCCTGCAGAGAGGGAACAAGAAGAGCAAGGGAAATCTTTGCTCTCTTTGCCAATGGTGAAGGCAAAGCAGAATACCTTGATACTCTACTTGATTTGAAAGATACAATGTACGATACATCTCGCTGTGGTCTGGGACAGGCAGCACTAAATGCTGGAGCAAGTGCGGTAAAATTATTTAGGGACGAGTTTACTAAGAGGATAAAGAAGTAAGGAGGACGAAATGGAGAAGATGGTTACGTTAACTATAAATGGTGAACAGGTTACAGTTCCAGAGGGAACTACTATAATGGATGCCGCGAAGAAAGCTTATATCAACATTCCGCATTTGTGTTTTCTTGAGGGACTTCAGGCCGAGGGTGCCTGTCGTGTGTGTGTGGTTGAAGTGGAAGGTGAACCGAGGTTGGTTCCTTCCTGTATGAGAGAAGTGCACGAAGGAATGAAGGTATATACCCATTCGGAAAGAGTGAGAAAGGCAAGAAGAATGATCGTTGAACTACTCTTAGCCAACCATCCTACGGACTGTTTCACATGTGAGAGAAACCAGATCTGCGAGCTTTTAAAGCTGGCATACGAACTGGGAATAGATAAAATAAGGTTTGACGCAAAAAAACCGCAGTATGAGCTTGACGAAACAAGTCCTGCTGTTATAAGAAATCCAAATAAGTGCGTGCTCTGCGGAAGGTGCATCCGTGTCTGTCATGATGTACAAACAGTCAGGGTCATAGGATTTATCAACCGTGGAAGCGATACAAAGGTAGCTACATACTTGGAAAAGGGATTGGGTAATGTTCCATGCACAAACTGTGGTCAGTGCATCCATGCCTGTCCAGTGGGAGCAATCAAAGAGAAATCTTATGTTGATGAAGTATGGGCAGCAATAGCAGATCCAGAGAAACATGTTGTTGTTCAGGAGGCACCGGCAATCAGAGCGGCTCTGGGTGAAGAGCTGGGTCTTCCTCCAGGAACACTCGTTGCAGGTAAAATGCACGCCGCATTAAGGAGACTGGGTTTTGATATGGTGTTTGACACAAACTTCGCTGCTGATCTAACTATCATGGAGGAAGGTAGCGAACTCGTGGGTAGGATCACAGGCAAGATTAAGAAGCCCCTGCCTCAATTTACCTCCTGTTCGCCTGGCTGGATAAAATTTATGGAACATTTCTATCCCGATTTAATGGATCATGTCTCCAGTTGTAAATCCCCTCAACAGATGTTCGGTCCACTGGCAAAGACATACTATGCAGAAAAAGCGGGCATTGATCCAGCAAAGATTGTCTCTGTTTCCATTATGCCCTGTACCGCAAAGAAATATGAAGCTCAAAGACCGGAGATGAATGACTCGGGCTTTAGAGATGTGGACTATGTGCTTACCACAAGGGAACTTGCGCGGATGATTAAAGAAGCAGGAATTGACTTTGCGAACCTGCCGGATGAACCAGCAGAACCCCTGATGGGTGTGTACACCGGTGCAGGAACCATCTTTGGAGCAACAGGTGGAGTAATGGAAGCAGCACTCAGAACTGCCTATAAATTGGTTACAGGAAAAGAACTGGAGAAAATAGATATTGAACCGGTAAGGGGAATGGATGGAGTAAAAACTGCCACCGTGGATGTAAATGGCTTGGAGGTAAAGGTGGCTGTGGCTCATGGACTGGGTAATGCCAGGAAGCTTCTGGATGAGGTAAGAGAAGGTAAATCACCGTATCACTTTATTGAAATTATGGCCTGTCCTGGAGGATGCATCGGTGGTGGTGGACAACCAATCAGTTTTGACATGCCGCTCCGAAAGATGCGATGCGATGTTCTCTACAAAGAAGATAAACAGCTTCCATACAGAAGATCCCATGAAAATCCATCTATAAAGAAATTATACGAAGATTATCTGAAAGAACCCTTATCGGAGAAATCTCATCACCTGCTGCATACAGAGTATACACGGAGAGAAATAGGGGGTTAACACAAGCGTACTATTGTTGAATTAAGAAACAAAGCGGAACCTGCGGTGAGGGTTTTTCCGAAACCAAGGGTTGGGATGAAAACTTTAAGCCCAGACCCTCACCGGGGGTCTGGGCTTTTTGTTTTTAAAATGAAACGGGTAGGTTTTATAGGAATAGTTGTTGAAAATAGAAAAAGATGTGCACCAAAGGTAAACGAACTGCTTTCCGAATATGGAGATATCATCGTTGGAAGAATGGGAATTCCATATCCAAAAAGAGACATCAATGTAATCACACTGATTGTGGATGGAACAACAGATGAAATTGGAGCTCTAACGGGAAAGTTGGGGATGATTAAAGGTGTAACGGTGAAATCTGGCTTGAGTAAGATAAATGAGTAAGAAATTCTTTGAAAAGAAAATTGAGAAAGGAAACGGTGGAAAGAATGCTTTCACCATATAGGTTAACAGCTCTGGGGCGTAAAGGTTATGAATAAAACACCGAAAGGAAACAGACTGCATCTTGCTATATTTGGCAGAACAAATGTAGGTAAATCCAGCCTGCTTAATTTAATTGTGGGTCAGGATATAGCCATCACCTCTCCTGTTGCAGGCACCACTACAGATGTAGTTGAAAAGGCAATGGAACTTTTACCAATAGGACCGGTTTTATTCCTTGATACAGCGGGACTGGACGATACATCCTCCCTATCTGTTTTGAGATTGAAAAAAACCCAGAAGATATTTGAGAGAGCGGATGTAATTCTTCTCGTTGTGGAACCCGATATATGGACAGACTATGAAAAAAACATTGTGACTGAGGCAAAGAGAAGAAAGATACCCACCATAGGCATTATAAATAAGATAGATTTAAAAAAACCGTCTTCGGACTTCTTAGAACATCTCAAAAAAGAAATAGGACATGTGGTTCCTGCATGCAGTATAGATTGGAAAAACAGGAACAGATATATAGAGCCCTTGAAGAAACACCTGCTTGAAGTCTGTCCTGATGACTTCATTTTACCACCCCCTTTAATTGGAGATCTTCTTCCCTCTGGAGGACTGGCAGTTTTAGTTGTTCCAATAGATTTAGAAGCACCGAAGGGGAGACTTATCCTTCCCCAGGTTCAAACCATAAGAAACGCTCTGGATAACGATGCGGCAGCCTTGGTGGTTAAGGAAAAAGACCTTGCCCGCATCTTAAGTACTTTGAATAGACCACCGGATATTGTGGTCTGTGATTCTCAGGTCGTGTTGAAGATGTGTGCAGATACACCAAAAAATGTTCCCTGCACCACATTTTCCATCCTTTTTGCCAGATACAAAGGAGACTTGATAGAGACGGTAAAGGGAGTAGCCCAAATAGAGAGACTGAAGCCTGGAGATAAGGTGTTGATTGCAGAGGCCTGTTCTCATCATCCTATTGGGGATGATATCGGGAGGGTAAAGATTCCCAGGTGGTTAAGACAACATGTGAGGGGTGATGTGGATGTAGATGTTTATGCAGGAAGAGACTATCCTGAAAATCTCAAAGAATACAAACTGATCATTCACTGTGGAGCCTGTATGCTCACCAGGAGGGAAATGTTAAACAGGATTCAAAAGGCAAGGGAGGCAGGTGTCCCCATTACAAACTATGGGGTGTGTATATCGTTTGTGCAGGGTGTTTTGGCAAGAACACTTTCCCCCTTCCCTGCAGCAAAAATTACTTTTGAAAGAGAAATGAAGAACATAAAGGAGGATTTAGATGAGCGTGCAGTTAGCTTATGATCTTAGCAAAACAGAAAAAAGATGGATGGAAAATGTTATCAAAGAAAACGAAATCACAAGGTATATGGAGAATGGAAGAGACTTCATCAATGATGAGGAAATCTGGGAAAAGTTAAGGAAAAATAGAAAGCCAGAACCACAGAGGATAAGAGACATCCTCCAAAAATCACTGGCAGTAGAAACCCTGGAACCGGATGAAACAGCAGCGTTGCTCAATGTGGAAGATGAAGAGTTATGGGAAGAGATGTTTGAGACGGCAGGTAAAGTAAAGAAAAAGGTTTATGATAATCGAATTGTAACCTTTGCTCCTCTGTACTGTAGCAACTTATGTGTGAACAACTGCCTGTATTGTGGATTCAGAAGAGAGAACAAGGCTGAAAAAAGAAGAAGACTAACACTGGAAGAGATAAAGAATGAAGCAAGGGTTCTGGCAGGTGAAATTGGACACAAGCGTCTCATTGTAGTGTATGGAGAACATCCACTCTCGGATGCAAGATACATTGCAGATACGATAAGAACCATTTACGATGTGAAGGTGAAAACAAGAAAGGGATTTGGGCAGATCAGGCGGGTCAATGTAAATGCCGCACCGATGTGCATTGATGATCTAAAGATGTTGAAAGATGTAGGAATCGGAACCTATCAAGTGTTTCAGGAAACTTATCACCACGAAACTTATAGAAAGGTTCATCCTGCAGGAACCATAAAATCCAACTACGGATGGAGACTCTACTGTCACCACAGGGCACTGGAAGCGGAGGTTGATGATGTAGCTATCGGCGTTCTATTTGGATTGTATGATTGGAGATTTGAGGTGATGGGACTTCTGTATCATGCACGAGATTTGGAAAAACACTTCAACGGTATAGGACCGCATACCATCTCCTTTCCACGTTTAGAACCGGCAGCAAATACCCCCTTTATTCAGCAGACAGAATACAAAGTTTCAGATGAAGACTTCAAAAAGATAATAGCGGTCATTAGGCTTTCCGTTCCCTACACCGGTATGATACTCACTGCCAGGGAACCTGCAGAGATCAGAAGAGAAGTTATACCACTGGGATGCACACAAACTGATGCCTCCACAAGGATTGGCATCGGTGCTTACAGCGACAGGTATAATGAACAGGAGGCGGAGAGACAGCAGTTTTTGCTGGGGGACACGAGAAGCCTGGATGAGGTGATTAGAGAGCTTGCCGAGATGGGTTATATAACATCCTTCTGCACGGCAGGTTACAGATGTGGAAGAACAGGTGAACACATCATGAAGCTTCTGAGATGCGGAAGAGAAGGTAAATTCTGTAAACTCAATGCCATCCTTACATTCAGGGAGTGGCTGGATGACTTTGCATCTGAAGAAACAAAGAAAGCAGGAGAAAAGGTCATAGAAAAGGAAATAAGAGAGGTTAAAGAACAGATGCCGGAGGTGTATCCAACACTCATGGAATACTACACAAGGATTGAAAATGGAGAAAGAGACCTCTACTTCTAAAGATAGGTTGATTGCAAAGTTTATGGAGATAATAGAACTTATAAAGAAAGAATACAATGTTAATATATGGCTGGTTGAAATTCTGGGGAAGAGGTGGTCCTATATTGCCGGAGAAAGGGAAGACTCCCTCCTCCCCCCCGAGCGCATCCAGTTGAATGAGAGATTCGGTGTAGTGTCAAACAACTGGGAAAGAATACCACCTGAGGAAAGAGAAAATATTATTTCTTCTTTAAAGAAAATAATAGAAACATATGGATAAAAAAGAAATTCTACACTATCTGAAAACATCATCTGAGGACGAAACATTATTCCAGAAAGCTGATTATGTAAGGAAGAGATACTGTGGAGATGAGGTGCATATAAGGGGTATAATTGAATTTTCCAATCATTGCTGTAGAAGCTGCCTCTACTGTGGTCTGAGGAAGGAAAACAAAAAACTAAAGAGATACAGAATGAGTGAAGATGAAATAGTGGCGCTGGCATTGAGAATTGCATCATACGGTGTGAAAACAATAGTGCTTCAATCAGGGGATGATTTTTACTACAGCCGCTCCATGATTTGTAACATTGTTCAAAACATAAAAAAAGAAGCAGATGTTGCCATTACTCTGAGTATTGGAGAAAGACCTCTGGATGACTACAGGGCGTTCAAAGACTCAGGAACAGACAGATACCTGCTGAAACACGAAACAGTCAATGAAAAATTGTATAAAAGGCTTCACCCCGGTCAATCTCTTAAGAAAAGACTGAAAATCTTAGAACACCTGAAAAAACTGGGTTACCAGACAGGAGCAGGAAATATCGTTGGACTGCCCGGGCAGACTCTGGAAGACCTCTGCGAAGATATACTGTTTTTTAAGAGATTTGATCCAGATATGATAGGTATTGGTCCCTTTATTCCTCAGAAAGATACTCCTCTTTCTACTTTTCCTCAAGGGAGTTTCTTGCTTACACTGAAGGTTCTGGCACTCACAAGAATAACTACATTAAACAGTCATATTCCCGCGACAACAGCACTGGCTACAGTAGAGCCTGATGGACAATTCATGGGATTAAAAGCAGGTGCAAATGTTATTATGCCGGATTTCACACCTTCCAACTACAGAAAGAATTATACAATCTACGACAATAAAGCCCATATTACATTAGAGAAAGCAAAAGAGACGATTTTTAAAGCAGGTAGGATAATTTCTACTGATAAGGGACACTCCTTAAAAAGACTTAATGAGTCTAAATATTCAGCCATCATGGAGAATAAAGTGTCACACTCTTTTATCTATTAAGATCGTGTGACATTTTTAAATAGTAATCACATGCTTAAATTAATTGTTGACAGAGAATATTTTGTTCGTTATTATAGTATAACAATTTAATATAAGTTATATATCTATTTATAAGGGGGTAGGGCATGGCTGAGGTTTTGTGGAAATCAAAGGTAGAAGATGCAATTAAAAGTTACGGAAAGGGAATATGATTTGCCGAAAAAGATGGAACATTTACCAATACTGGCAGACGGGTTCAACTCCTGCATAAGGCAGTTACTCCTCCAGGAAAAAACAGACGGGATTGGGAAATTATCTGTGAAGTTAGCAAAAGAATAGGGTATGAAATGGCATACAACCATCCAATACCTTCCCACTTTAAGGAAGCAGCTGCAAATTACTTAACCATTACGGCATTAGATCCTGTGGCAAAGATACCAGAGTATAAGGTTTGTGCGGTAAAAATAAATAAAGTAGGAGGATTAAGATGTATAAAATCTTGTTCCCAGTGTGGTTTACATTAAGAGACAGAAGCTTCTTATGTTGCTCAGGCGGAACTTGTAATCTTGAGAATGGATGAGAAAGGAGAAGAAAATGGATTATGTAACTCTTGTTATAGATGGAAAAGAGGTTCAG
>JAGGSF010000055.1 GCA_021159235.1 Deltaproteobacteria bacterium
TTTCTTGGTAGGATGTTTCAACTCAACATCGTAGAGGAGATACCTATCTCCTTTGTAGATTTTCATCTCTTTTGTTCTTAGGACATACTTTAAACCTTGTGTGTCAATCTGTCTGTAGTTTACCTCTTTTACTGTACCAACAACGTTGCTTTCAGGACTTTGCTTTGTTTTATTTGAGATAAATGATTTCTTTTTCATAAGAGAAATCAAAATAAACAGCGCGCAAACAATAACAAACGAATAAAAGATTATTCTAAAGATGGTTAATTTATTCCGGTACTCCACAGTATCTTTGCACCAGTTTTTCCCACATTCCCTTACTTTTAAGGATGAGTTTTAAGATGTCTCTCACCGCACCCTTTCCACCACCATAAGGAGATATATAATCTGCTTTTTCTTTCACTTCCTCTACCGCATCGCAGGGTGCAGCAGAAAAAGCGCAGATGCTCATCGGAGGTATATCTATAAGGTCGTCTCCAATGTAGGCCATTTCCGTCTCGCTCACTTTAAATTTTTCTTTTACTATATTCAAAGACTTTACTTTATCCCGCTGATTCTGTAATACAAGGTGTATGCCCGTTGCCAATGCTCTTCTATCAGTTGCTTTAGAATATCTTCCCGATACCCATACAACCTTTAATCCTGCATCAATAGCCATATGAATAAGATGTCCATCTTTCACATCAAAGAATTTCTGTTCTTTGCCTTCTTCATCCACAATGATACTGCCATCTGTCAGCACACCATCTACGTCTATAACAACGAGTTTTATATTTTTTAAGTCCTTCATAGTACGCCGGCTCTTAGTATATCATGCAGGTGAATCACCCCTTCTACATGTCTTTCTTCATCCACAATTATCAAACTGGTGATAGAAAAATTCTGCATTACAGCCGCCGCTTTTACCGCTAAGGCATCTCTCTTTACTGTTTTGGGATTCTTGGTCATAATATATTCTGCTTTCAGGTTAAATAATCTTGTTCCCTCCTTTTCTATTGCTCTTCTGAGATCGCCATCTGTTATTATACCTTTTAATTTATTTTCTTTGTCTACTACACATGTCATCCCCAGACCCTTAGAACTTATCTCATAGATTGCATCCTTCATGAGAGTCTCTTCAAAGATTACAGGTATCTCTTCTTTTATATGCATCAGATTTTCAACCCTCAACAACAACTTTTTCCCCAAGGAGCCACCAGGATGGAGCAAGGCAAAATCATCCTTCGTAAAACCTTTAATCGTGATAAGGCCTACAGCTAAAGCATCTCCGACAGACAGGGCAGCAATGGTAGAAGCAGTGGGAATTACATCTATCGGTCCACATTCACTGTCTACGGATGCATCTATCACCACATCGGATTCCCTCGCTAAGTGAGAATGTGTATTATTGTTACCTACTATGGAGATTATAGGAACCATGAATCGCTTGAGCGTAGGTAAAAGAAAATTCAGCTCCGGTGTATTACCGCTTTTGGAAACAACCATAGCTACATCGTCTCTTGTTATTATGCCCAGATCTCCGTGTGCAGCATCTACAGGATGCACAAATATCGCGGGTGTTCCCGTTGAGGCAAAGGTGGATGCAATCTTCTTAGCAACAATACCAGACTTGCCTACACCGGAAAGAATAACCCGCCCTTTGCATCTGATAAGGATTTCCAGTGCCCGGATGTAACTATCATCCACTCTTTCTGCCAGTTTTTCCAATGCGTCTCTTTCTACAGATATTGCCTTCTTTATAGCACTAAGAATCTCTTTTTCTTTCATTTTTTTTCTGTGCAAGTGCTAATATTTTTCTGGAAACCCCATTTTGAAGAGGATTGAGGAACAGAGATTGTTCATAGTGATTTATTGCTTGTTCAATATCCCCCAGTTTCTCGTATATTTTCCCCAGGAGATAATGATTTTCTGCAGATTTCTCTCCTGTTTCAATATAAGCCTGAGCCAGAGATTCATTGTCTATATACCACTCCACATCTATGTTTCCTTCCTCCGAAGTTTCTTCCACGAATGATGCATAGACCTTTTTCTTTTCTTCTTCGGTAGCAAACAGGGCAAGCTTAAATATCTCCAATGCTTCAATGAATCCGTCTTGTACTGCATCTATGCATACAACTCCCAATTTAGCTGTTATATTAGATGGGTCTTCTAAAAGCACCATTTCAAACATCATCTTTGCACTGTTCAAGTCCTGTTTGAAGAATCTATCGATAGCTTTTTCTATCATCGGACGCCCCATAAAATAATACCTCCCTTCAAAAGGTAATAGAAAAATCCTTAAAATTGCAGGTTGTATTTGTTATTTCAATATCTTCCACCACTGCAGATGGAGGACCTTTAAAACATTGCTCTATTATTTTCTCTACCTCCTCTTTTCCCCCACATAGAACAGCCTCTACATTTCCATCTGGTAAATTCTTCACATATCCCTTTATATCTTTTTCCACAGCCAACCGTCTTAACCAGTACCTGTAGCCTACTCCCTGTACCAGGCCCTTTATGACCAGTTTTTTACCCACCATTCTTTAATAAATAACATTTTTATTGAGGTATTGCAGCAATTTCCCTGTCGTTTCTGGAATATCCTTTCTTTCCACTATCATATCTATCATACCGTGTTCTAATAAGAATTCTGCCCGCTGAAAACCCTTGGGCAAGGTGTGTCCTATGGTTTGCTCAATAACCCTTGGTCCGGTAAAACCGATGAGTGCTCCAGGTTCAGCTATAATTACATCACCCAGCATGGCGAAGCTCGCACTCACCCCTGCCGTTGTAGGATCAGTAAGAATAGATATATAGGGGATGCCTTTTTTGGAAAGTTTATTTAAAGCAGCAGCTGTTCTTGCCATCTGCATCAATGAAAGAATGCCTTCCTGCATACGAGCGCCCCCGGAAGAGGAAATAATAACCAATCCTATACTTTTTTCAATTGCATTTTCCGTTGCCCTTACGATTTTTTCTCCAGTGGCATAACCCATACTCCCACCTAAGAAGTTGAAATCCATGGCAACGAGAACTGCAGGCTCACCACATATCTTGCAGAAACCACATATCACTGCTTCTTTATTTCCTGTTTTTTCTTCTGCTTCAGCCAACCTCTGTTTATAAGGTTTGAGATCAATGAAGTTCAGGGGGTCTTTAGAACATTTCTGTTCATCAAATTCTTTAAATGTTCCTTTATCTACCGTTATCTCTATTCTGTGTCGAGCAGAAATCCTGAAGTAGTTCCCGCATTTTGGGCAAATCCATAGATTTTCCTTTATATCGTCAATGTAAATTATCTCTTTGCAGGCTTTACATTGAACAAATTTATTGTCTTCCTCTTTCTTTTTCTTAAAAATCGTTTCCCCTCTCGTATGTAATCTTACCTTTATACATTGTGTAACAAATTTGCCCTTTCAAGTTCTTATTATGAAAAGGTGTATTTTTTCCCTTAGATACAAATTCTTTTCTGTTTACCATCCATTCTTTGTTTAAATCTATTATTGTGATGTTGGCAAGTTTACCTTTGCTGAGGGTGCCCCGAGGAAGGTGATAAATAGTAGATGGTTTATAAGTCATGAGGGCTATCAACTCTGGCAGGGAAATAATCTTTTTTTCCACCAGATATGTATTCAGGACGGCAAATGCCGTTTCTAAGCCGGATATGCCAAATGCCGCTTTCGACATTGTGGTTTCCTTACTTTTCTCATCGTGGGGAGCATGATCTGTAGCTAAGGCATCCACTATACCATTTTTAACCGCTTCCTGCAAACTTTTTACATCTTCTTCGGTTCTCAAAGGTGGATTAACCTTAGCATATGTATTGAAACCATCCGTTTCCTCTTCTGTCAGGCTTAAATGATGCGGTGTTGCTTCACAGGTAATGTGCAATTCCTCCTCTTTTGCTCGCTCAATAATTTTTATTGATTCTTTTGTGCTTACATGACATATGTGGATATGTCCACCTGTATGTTTCAGTATTTCTACATCTCTTGCTATCATTGCCGATTCACTGCAATTGGGTATTCCCGCAAGACCCATCTTCGTAGAGTAATAACCCTCATTTATCACACCGCCTGCAGAAAGATTTACATCTTCCTCATGCAGTGTAATGGGTAAGTTTAAAGACTTGGAATAGGTAAGGGCCTGTTTTAATACAAAGGCATTCCTAACGGGCATTCCGTCATCGGAAAATGCCACACATCCTGCGTTTTTCATAGTGTAAAATTCAACTAACTCTTCCCCCCTTTCTCCTTTCGTAATTGCTCCAATAGGAAATATATCGCATAAATCAATTTCTTTGGCCTTTTTCACGATATAGTGGCTAACCAGTGCATTATCATTTACAGGATTTGTATTGGGCATACAGCAGACCGTTGTAAAACCTCCCCTGGCTGCAGCTTTACTTCCCGAATATAGATCCTCCTTCTGTGTAAATCCAGGATCACGAAAATGAACATGTATGTCCACAAAGCCCGGACATACAACCTTTCCCCTTGCATCTATTATTCTATCCGCCCTTCCCTTATAAGGGCCTACTTCTTTTATTCTTTCACCCTCCACCACTACATCAGTTACTTCATCTTTACCATTATAAGGATCAATAACCCTTCCGCCCTTTATAACCGTTATCACTTTAATCTTTCCAACAGTATTTTGTTTACCAGTTGGGGGTTTGCCTTTCCTTTCGTTTTTTTCATCACCTGTCCCGCCAAAAACCCTATAACATTTTTTTTACCCTTTCTATACTTTTCTACAACTTCAGGATTTTCCTCTATTACTTCGCATACTATTTGTGTAATCTTGGTTTCGTCTTTAATCTGTATCAACCCCTTTTCCCGCACAATATCTGATGCATCTCTATTTGTTTTCCACATCTCTGCAAACACAGACTTGGCTATTTTTCCAGATATTATTCCTTCATCCACAAGCTTTAAAAGTTCTGCCACCTGATAGGGTTTTATGCTTACCTCTCCAATTTCTTTTCCTTCCCTATTTAAATAAGCCAGAAACTCTGACAGTATCCAGTTAGCTACCTGCTCGTATCCATGAAAAGTCTTACATATACTCTCAAAGTAGTCGGCCAATTCATCCGATTCGGTAAGTATAGATGCTTTTTCTGGAGGAAGTCTATACTCCTTTATAAATCTTTCTTCCTTTTCGTCTGGTAATTCAGGCATATTCATTTTTACCTTTTCAATCCATTTCTCATCTATGAGGAGGGAAACTAAATCTGGTTCAGGAAAATAACGATATTCATAAGCCTCCTCTTTACTTCTCATAGGTCGTGTAATATTTTCTTTTTCATCCCATAGTCTTGTTTCCTGAACAACTTTTCCGCCATTCTGGAGCAATTGGGTCTGTCTTTCAATTTCATACCGTAATGCCTTTTCCACATGTTTAAATGAATTCATATTCTTGACTTCTACCTTTGTTCCCAATTTTCCTTCAGTTTTTTTCCTTACCGATACATTTGCATCACATCTCATACTACCTTCTTCCATATTCCCGTCACTTATTTTCAGGTATCTTACCAATGTCCTTATTTTTCTTAAGTATTTTCCTGCTTCCTCCGGTGTGTGCAGATCGGGCTCACTCACAATTTCCAGGAGAGGAACACCTGCCCGATTAAAATCCACAAAGCTTACATTTCCCTGATGGATCAGCTTTCCCGCATCTTCCTCCATGTGTGTTCGAACAAGTCTTATCTTCTTCTTTCCTTCAGGCACATCTATCTCTATAAAACCACCCTCCATGATGGGTAGTTCATACTGGGAAATTTGATATCCTTTGGGCAAATCGGGGTAAAAATAGTTTTTTCTGGCAAAGCGGGAAAGCCTGTTTATCTTGGAATGAGTAGCAATACCGAATCTTAAGGCAAATTCCACCACTTCTTTATTTAAAACAGGCAAAGTACCGGGCATGCCCAGACATACAGGACAGGTATGGGTGTTTGGTGCATCACCAAATTCTGTGCTGCAGTTGCAGAATATCTTTGTTTTCGTTGATAGCTGAACATGTACTTCTAAACCAATTGTTGATTCAAACTCCATCTTCTCCCCTATAAGTTTGGATTTATTAAAACATTTTCCTCAAATCTTTCATCTTTTATTTTAACCTTGTTCCCTGTTATCTCCAGCTTCTTTTCCACATACATCTTTATTGCCTTTGGATATATTTTGTGTTCATATTGAAGTATGCGCTGGGATAATGTATCCTCTGTATCATCCACATAAACGGGCACTGCCGCCTGAATGATAATGGGACCCTGGTCTACTTTTTCTGTAACAAAATGAACTGTACACCCGGAAAACCTCGTTCCTGCATCCACCGCTTGCTTCTGGGCATGAAGCCCAGTAAACGCAGGAAGAAGAGCGGGATGAATGTTCATGATTCTCCACTTAAAGTGATTCACAAAATATGGGGAAAGAATCCGCATAAAGCCTGCAAGAACTATCAAATCTATGTTAAAACTCTCCAGTATCTCTATCAATTTTTCTTCATACCCTTTTTTATCCGGAAAATCCTTAGCTTCCAGAACCCTTGTTTCTATTCTATGCTTTTTTGCTCTAACCAGGCCGTAAGCATCCCTTTTGTCGCTTATGACAACAGCAATCTGTGCCTTTTTAATATAACCTGTTTCTACACTCTTTATAATAGATTCTAAATTTGTACCTCTACCGGAAATCAAAACGGCAATCTTACACCATTCGGACACTTCCATTTCCTTTCTCTATGTATCCTATAATCTTACAACCATAATTCATTTTTTTCCACAAATCCATAACCTTATCTGCATCCGTTTTTCTTACCACCACCACCATGCCTATGCCCATATTAAAGACACTGAACATTTCTCTTTCTTCTATCTTCCCCCATTCTTTTATAAGATGAAAAATAGAAGGGACAGGAATATCATTTTTCTCTATTATCATATCCATATTGGAGGGCAAAACACGGGGGATGTTACCGTAAAACCCTCCCCCTGTTATATGGGCGACACATTTTATCTTAACCTTCTTTTTTGCCTCTAAGATGGGCTTTACATAGATCATGGTGGGCTTTAGTAGTTCTTCTCCAATTGTGGAGTTTAAATCTTCTATATATGTATCCACCTTCATCTTTATCTTTTCAAACACGATCTTCCTTACCAGGGAATAACCATTACTGTGCAGTCCAGAGGAAAGAAGACCTATTACGGTATCTCCTTCTTTCGCATCTTCCCTTATTATTTCGTCTTTTTTTACAACACCCAAGCAAAAACCACTTAAGTCATATTCACCATCTTTATACATATCCGGCATCTCTGCTGTTTCACCACCGGAAAGAGAACAATCTGCATCCTTTAGTCCGTTCACTATTCCTTTCATTATATCTTCCAGTACATGATCATCCAATCTACTGAATGAAATATAGTCCAGAAACAGGGCAGGCTTTGCACCGGAGGTAATTATATCATTCACATTCATAGCCACTAAATCTATTCCCACGGTATTGTGTTTGTTCATCATACATGCTATCTTCAGTTTTGTGCCCACACCGTCTGCAGATGTAGCCAAAAACACATCTTTGCACCCAAAATCCTTCAAGCTATAGAGATTGCAAAACTTACCTATGGAATTTGAGAAAGGTAAATCTTCAGCTAATTTCCTTATCAATCCAACAAAATCCTGACCTTTTTTTATATCTACTCCGGCTTCTTTGTAGAGTTTAGCTTCTACAATGCTTCCTCCTTGGGACTTTCTTCTTCTTTGAGTCGAGCTTTAATCTCCTTTAGTCTTTCTTTTTCTTCTTGAATTGCCTTCCTTGCCTCTTCGATATTTTTCAGAATGCTTTCTCTTCGAGTTTCAACAATTTCCTTACCCTTTTCCAATAGCTCTTTTGTGCTATCTGCAATCTTCGTTGCCAGATTGGTAATGTTTTCTTCCAATTTTTCCTTTTGTTTTAACAGATTTTCCTGTCCTTTTTTAGCGTATTCAGAGATACTTTTACGCATTTCTTCGCCTGTCTTGGGTGTAAGCAAAAATGTTGCTACCATTCCTACTACGGTGCCGGAGATAAACCCTGCAATAAAAGATCCTGCACCACCTTTTTCATCGCTCATAATTTCCTCCTTTTTGAGATTATACTTAAAATTTTTTCTATTCCTGACAGTGTTGTTATCACAGCCCCTACATATTCCTCTGTGCTCTGTGTCTTCTGTGAAAAGAGCTTTATGTATGCATCCACTTCATCTCTTAAATTGGATAGTGTTTTTTTGTAATCTGTTGTGGTCTCTTTTATCTTATTTGAGGCATCATCCACTACATCACTGACTGAACAGGTAATCTTTTTAAGATTAGTGGAAACATCTTTTATCGCATCTGCTACCTCTCCTGCTTTAAAAGAGACTTCTTTAATCCTGTATATTTCCGGTTCAATTTCTTTTCTTATCTTTTCAATTTTTTGCAAGCTAACACCAATGTAGTACCTTGCGACGAAAAGCGTTAAGATATTTATTATTACCAAAATAATCATACAAATCGCTATTATAAGTAATGGAACATTTATTGTTTCCATCTTTTCCCCCTTATTGT
>JAGGSF010000017.1 GCA_021159235.1 Deltaproteobacteria bacterium
TCCAAATGTCCCAGACGTTTGCAGCCTCAGATTCTGGGCTGTCATGACTGTTAAGTGATTCATTTCATACCTCATGCTTTAATCCTCTTATGAAATAACAAGTAACCTGCGGTAAACAGCACGATAGAGTAAATTATAAGTGCTAATAGATTGGTCCATAGAATACTGGTTCCCACTCCCTTGAGAAAGGATCCCATAATGATATAGTTGTAATACATACAGGGGAACATATGAGCTTCTATCCAGGCCTCTTTTTTCAAACTCTCTATGGGAATCATCGTCCCCGAATAAAGCCAGGCAGGTATTACAGTTAACACCGTGGTGATAAGCATAGCGGCAACCTGTGTCCTTACAAATGCAGAAACCAGAAGTCCGATACCTGTAGAGCAGATGACATAAATGCCCGTTGCAACAGCAAAGAAGGGTAGATTTCCCTTGAATGGCACTTCAAATAAAGATGTAACCATAATCCACAATATATTGGCGTTGATAATAGAGATGACTACATAAGGAAAAAGCTTTCCGATGAGGAATTCAGAGCGAGTTACAGTTGAGGAATAGATGTTATAGATAGATCCTGATTCTTTTTCTCTTACAATACCCAATGCAGTAAGAAATGGTGGAGACATAAAGAGGATCATTCCCATAAGGGCAGGTGCCAAGGAATAGATACTTTTAACAGGCTCATTGTAAAAATATCGAACCTGAAGACCGATGGGATTAAGCTTTGATTTTGCCTGTTTCAGAGGAATTCCCATGGTTTTTGATATATAGGATGGTAGAATTTTTGAGTTAAAATCTGCATTCATGGCTACAATGTATCCCTTTGTAATTTTGGTCCGATAGGGAAAGGTGCCATCTATTAGAAATTGAACATCCGCCTTTCTTCCGGCAAACAGATTTTCCTGAAAATGCTCGGGAATGATAAGCTCCATTCTGATGACGCCTTTATCCAGCATTTTATCTATCTTTCTTTCATCTTCAGTGTATGCCTTTAGATCAAAATAACGGGATTTTGCAAATTTATAGATGTAGTCTCTACTTAGGTTTGTTTTATCATAATCAACAACGGCAAATGGAACGTTCTCTACATCTAAGGAAAGCCCGTATACAAACATCACCATAAGTGCAGAAGGCACTATAAAACATAGAGAAAAATATAAAGGATCCCTCAATATTTCACGAAACTCCTTAACTACAATTGCCAGGATACGCTTAAGTTGCATAGCTTTCTTCTAAGTTTTTTATATCGTAAACAAAAACATCCTCCATGGACAGAGGATGTTCAGAAACCGATTTTAGCTCTATGCTGTTTTCTGTAAAGATAGACCTTATCTCTTCTACATCCCTCTGAGGATCAGAAGTTAGAAGATGAATGTCGTTTCCGTAAAGAGCCACTTTAAATCCTGCCTGTCTCAGTATTTTAAGAGAAAAAAATGGTTTATAAGTTGTTATCTTTATTAAAACTCCTGCCTTTTTCGCAACATCCTGTTTAAGCCTCTGAGGAGAATCATTAGCTATTATCTTTGCAGCATACATCAGTGCTAAGCGGTCACAATGCTCTGCTTCCATCATATAATGTGTAGTTACGAGTATGGTGACTTTTTCTTCTCTTGACAGGTGAAAAATAATGTCCCAGAATGCGCGGCGGCCGATAGGGTCTACTCCTGAGGTAGGCTCATCCAAGAACAAAATCTCGGGTTTATGAACCAGTGCACAACCCAGTGCCAATCTCTGGCGAATACCCATGGGCAGTTTTCCTGCCAGATCCTCTTCGTGACCTCTCAGCCCTGCCATATCTATAATCCAATCCAGCCGCATCCTGGTTTCCTTTTTAGTCAACCCATATATTCCAGCATACAGCTTAATGTTCTCTGTAACCGTCAGGTCCCGGTACAATGAAAATATCTGAGACATATAACCAATACGCTTTCTAACATCCCTTATATGATGAATGTCCACGCCTGCCACGGTGGCATTACCGGCTGTGGGGGGTATAATTCCACACAGCATCTTTATCAATGTAGTTTTGCCTGCCCCATTTGGACCCAGAAGTCCAAAAATCTCACCTCTTTCAACAGAAAAACTGACATTATCCACCGCACAGAATTTTCCAAAATACTTAGTAATCTTTTTAGCTTCAATGGCCACTTCGTCAGGTGGTGAATGGACAGACAAGTGAATGGGTGAAAGAGAAAAACTGTGGGAATCGGGCAAATCAGAATGGCAGTTTTGTAGTAAAGCAATGAATACATCTTCCAATTCCGGTTCCTCTGCATAGATATCATCTACTTTTATTCCATTTTTTTTCAATATATCGTTTACCAGTGCTGTTGCCTGCTTAAAATCTTTACCCTCTACAAAAACCTTTATATAATTATCCACGACCTCCGGTTTTTGAAGCAGTCTTGAGAGTATATCCATTGCTTTTGTCTGGGGGTTTGCTAAAACCTTTACAGAACTTCCTTTCACACCATTTACAATCTCATCTGGCCTGCCACGGGCTATAACCTTTCCGTTAAACATCAATGCCAGGCGATTAAAACGCATGGCTTCGTCCAGATAGGCAGTGGAAATCAGGGCGGTAACATTTTTCTCTCCTAAAAGCTGTGATAGTATCTCCCAAAAATCCTCGCGGGATACAGGATCTACACCGGTGGTAGGCTCATCTAAGATAAGCAGTTCCGGCTCATGTATAAGAGTACATATCAAACCTAACTTTTGTTTCATACCACCGGAGAGATGCTTCATTTTCCTGTTTTTAAATGGTTTCAGACGGGTCATATTGAGAAGTTTTTCTTTCCATTTAGACAACCTATCCTTTGGAACAGAACGCAGATGGGCAAAAAAATTGATATTTTCTTCTACGGACAATTCCGGATAGAGATTAAGACCCAAACCCTGAGGCATAAATCCCAGACGAGATTTTATCTTTTCTGCATTTCTCTCTGAGCCAATATCCATACCAAAGACCCGAACTGTACCTTCATCAAACTTGAGTATTCCCGCAACTGCCTTCATTATTGTGCTCTTTCCTGCTCCATCAGGTCCAATCAATCCAAAGACCTCACCCTTATTGATACTCAGATCTATCCTGTCTACCGCTATCTTTTTCTTGTATCTTTTTACGAAATGGGAAATATCTATCGCCACTTCGGCCATTCTTCATTTCCCTTCCACCGAATAATGGCATCTGCAGGCATACCTGGTGTAAGCATGTGCTCTGGATTTTCATCTAGGTAAATCTTGATGGCATAGACCAGTTTTACCCGCTCCTCTTGGGTTTGCACCTCCTTCGGGGTAAACTCTGCTCTTGATGAGATATACCTTACCGTAGCGGGAAATGGTTTACTGGGATAGGCATCCACAAAGACCTGAGCAGGAAGATTCAACCTTATCTTTCCGATTTGCGGTTCCGGCACAAAAGCTTTTAGATAAAGTGAATCTAAATCCACGATGAGAGCAATGGGATTTCCTGGAGACAACACCTCACCTATGTTTGCAATCTTGGTCACTATTGTTCCGTTTATAGGTGCAACGATCCGCGTATCGGACAGTCTTGCTTCTACTTCTTCAAGTTGTGCTTTGGTTCTTTGTAATGCTTTTTGAACAGCTGAAACATTATCAAGAGCCGATTTCTCGTTATAAACTGCTATATTGTAAGCAAGTTGATAATTTTCTAATCGTGTCTTAGAAATCACCTTTTTGTTAAACAGATTTTGCATTCTCTTTAAATCCTTTTCTTTTTTTATTCTGTTTTCGGTTGCTTTCTTAGCTTGAGCACGGCTTGATTTCAGTTTGTAGGAATATTGCTTGATTAAAGCTAAAGCGGCTCTTCTTTGAGCATTGAGTTCATCCGAGGAAAGCACAGCAAGCAGTTGTCCTGTTTTAACATCATCTCCTTCTTTAAAATATATCTGTTCTACCCTGCCCGGTATCCTGGTGGCAACAGTAACAATATCACCTTCTATTCTTCCATTGACCTTTATAAACGATTCCGGGATACGGGTTTTTTCTAAGATATAGTAGCTGTAACTATAATAACCGAAAACAATCGCAACGATAATGATGATTGCATAAACCAAAAATCTTTTAATTTTATTCTTTTTCATTTCTATGAGCATTACACAAAAGTCATCAGGTGTCAATAACTCATTGCTTTTAAATAGTAATCACAACTTAAATTTACTCCTTGAAAATTCTCCGGTGTCAGTTTATGATGTTAAATATGGCGGTTATTAACTTAAGGGACAAGCAAATACAGTGTAAGATTGTTTATTACGGACCGGGAAAAAGCGGTAAAACATCTTCCCTTATATACATATACAATATTTTGCAGAGCAAGGTCAAAAGTAAGATGGTTGTAATAAAAACAGAAGAAGAGAGGACACTGTTCTTTGATTTTTTCCCCCTGGATCTGGGGAAGATTATGGACTTTGATGTGAGGATACAGCTTTATACGGTGCCGGGCCAGATAATGTATGCATCTACCCGCAGGTTGATCCTGAAGGGTGTAGATGGAATAGTTTTTGTAGCAGATTCTCAGATTGAAAAAAGGAGGGAAAATATAGAAAGCATAAAGGATCTGGAGGAAAATTTAAAGAGTGGAAGGCTTTTTTTAAAGGATATTCCACTGGTTTTTCAATACAACAAGAGGGATTTAGGAAAGCAGGGTGTAACTCTTCTTTCTGTACAGGATTTGCAATGGGATTTAAATAGATTTAATGTCCCTTATTTTTTGACCAGTGCGGTGGAAGGTTATGGCATAACGAATGCACTGAGAACAATTTCTAAACTTACGATTCAGTATGTGAACAGTAGATTTACGAGATCGAAAGTTACCAGGGAGGATATACATGTCAGAGGATAAAACGGGAATTGATGCGGGAGAATTTGAGAAGAAGGCTTTCTCTGCCATAGATGAGCTTTTACCTGAAGAACCTGAGAAAAAGGAGGAACCTGATCCTTTAACAAAGTTAGACAAAGTTCTGCTGGGCTTAGATTGGGAAATCAGTGAATCAACTGTAAAAGAGTTTCTTGATACGGTTGAAGAGTTGAAGCAGGCCTATCCGGATGAGGCGAGTTGTGCTTTGCTTTCTATGATAAGGAGTCTTGTGAAGTACCTCAGCGTTGCCCGTCACATGTCTCCTCCTGGAACGATAAAACTCATAGAAAAAGTAGCCGATGTCTTTAAGGAGATAAACACCTCCACATTATCTCTTGAGGAGAAAAAGCTGAAGGCGAAAGGTGTTTATGATGATTTTTTGTCTTTTAAGAAAGAGATAGAGAAAAGAAGAAAAACAGAAGTTTCTCCGATACTGGAGAAGGAGATCTTCAGCCTGAGGGCAGATGTTTCTGTCCTCAAGGAAGGTTTTGAACAGATGCAGTCCAGATTATCCCGGATTATGGATACTTTCAGTACTCAGAATGGCATTTTAGAAAATCTGAAGGAAAAGAGTGAGTATTTTTCTTCTCAGCTTGTAAAGATAATGGAAGAGATAGGTAAAAATTACACTGTTATAAAAGAAATAGAAAAGGATGTCTCACCTTTACCAAGGGTGTTGATTGCTTCTATGGATGGACAACCTGTTGCTTTTCCTGAGAGATGTGTGGCTAATGTTTATAAGATTTCGTCGAGAAAAGCGAAGGAAATAAAGGGAAGATACCGTATAACCCTGGGCGAAATAAAGTCTGTCTGGAGAGGTTTAAGATCTGGTATAAGGGGGAGTCTTTCTAAACTGAAAGGAGATGAACTGGCAGAACTGGAAGTGCCTGTTTTTAAATCGCCGAGAGGAGAATTTGTTTCTATGGAAGAGTGTGTTTATAAAGCATGCGTCCTTCTGGAAGAAGATGGTAAGTATGGGTTGTTACTGGTAGACAAAGCTTTTTCTCGTAAGGCGGTTACTCCTACATCTGGCAGAAAGGGCAGAGAAACATGGGTGGACAGAGTGATAGAGGTTCCCAGAAAAGGAGAAATCCCCTTAGTTGACATGAAGTTTTTATTCAAGGGAGGTTAAAATGGCTATGGACATGGCAATTGTAAAGGAGGAGATCAAGACGTTTCTGGAGAAGGAAGGAATTGTCGCTATGAGGGCCTCGGCAATGGGTTTTTATGAACGCCTTTTAGGACTGTCTGGCTTTGGTCTGGGGGGAATACTGTATATGTCGGGGAAAAAATCGGGTCGAGATGGTGGCATGGAGTTGAAGGGATTGGCTCAGAAATTGGGAATTTCAACGGAGGATACGATAAGAGAAGCTCTACCTGTGATGTTTACAGAAACAAGGTGGGGAGAGCTTAATGTAGATAGTATGACGGAGAATGAAATTATATTTTCATTGAAAGACAGTGTGCTTGCTCGAGGTTTGAAAAGAAAAAAACCATCCTGCACTCCTATAGCAGGTGCATTGGCAGGGATTGTAGAGGTTCTTCTGGACAAAAAGGCAGATGGGAAAGAAATAGAATGTGTCTCTCAAGGCAAGGAAAAGTGTATTTTTGAGATAAAGATTAAGCAATAGACCCTGGTAATTTAAACAGGAGGGAAAAATGGCAAAGATAACGGAATTAGAAACATGCAAAGCCCTACTTTTAGAAACATGGCTTTCTGCATATGATGAGACGGCAATAGCATTTTTAGGAAAGAACGCAAAGATATTTCTTCAACAGGCATATATAAGAGCAGCAGAAAACTGGGTAAAGGTGATGGATGAAAAATACAGTTTGAAAATCAATAGGGATTGTAAAACTTTAAAAGAAGCGGTGAATAGTTACATTAATCTTGGCGTAGATGGCGGGCTTTTCAAGGATAGCTCGGACTTTGTTTTAGAAGAAATAGATAACAAATGTGCATTAAAGATTAGTATAAGCAAATGCCCGTATGTGAATGCATGTTTATTTCTCTTAAAGGAAAGGGACTTTGATGAAAAGAATATAGCTTGTCCCAGGATAGGCTGTTTCCGTGGAGCGGCGGAATTTTTATTGAATAAAAAGTACGGATACAAAATAATGAAGGTTTCTCCGGATGGAGGGTGCGAGGGTGTTGTGTATGATGTTACAGACGCCTGTAAAGATAAGGTGTTAAAATACTTAAAATAGGAGGGAAAAATGGCAAAAACGGAGGAGATGGTAAAGGTGCTGAAGGAGTTGGGGAGTTCTACTCCAGGTGTGGAGGCATCAGCGGTGGTGAGTTCGGATGGTTTCGTTATCGCTTCTGCTCTGCCGGCAGATACAGAGGAAGATAGAGTAGCGGCAATGGCGGCGGCTACCCTTTCCCTGGGAGAAAGAAGTGCTGGTGAGCTTAATAGAGGCAGTTTTGAGCAACTATTTATCAAGGGTGATAATGGTTATATAGTTTTGCTTTCTATTGGTGCAGAGGCAATCTTGATCGTTTTGGCTCGTCCCGATGCAAAATTGGGATTGATATTTCTGGATACCAGAAGAACAGCAGAGAAGATTGAGAAACTCCTGTGATAAAATGAGGTGAAAGTTGTTTTCAGATGATGATTTTGACCTACCGGTAGATTTTTTAAGTGAGGAAGAAGATGTTCTGGATGAGGTGGAAAAAGCGGATGAGCTTCTAAAGGGTTTTCTTGAAGACAGATCTACTTCAGGTATGTTTTCAAAACCTGTTTCGTTGAGTTCTGTGCCGATGATTGTTCCTCTTGGAGAGCTGCATATTCCTGAGGAGGAAATGAAATCCATAGTGGAAGAAGTTGTGGAAACCAAGAATAGAGCTTTTATTGAAGAAATGGAGAAGATAATTGATAAAAAGGTTGAAAAAGCCATAGAAAGATGGTTAAGAAGGGCTTTCAGGGGTATATAGAAGGTATACAATTAGAGGATTTATTGCAGATGCTGTGTCAGAGTTATTCTTCTGCGGAACTGAGGATTGACAGCGGTGAGAAGAATTGTGTTATCCAGTTGATAGATGGTGAGGTTAGCTATGCTTCGTGCGGGGAAAAAAGTGGTGAGGAAGCGATTCTTGATGTTCTGACCTGGGAGGGGGGAGAGGTTAATGTAGCTTCTTCCTTTGTTCCTAAGGATAGGAATGTGCGTTCAGGATGGATGGAGTTGCTTTTGGAAAGTGCGCATGCTATGGACAGGAGAAGGGCGGAGAAGGAAGAACGAAAAAGAGAGGCCATCTCAGAGGAGGACTCAGACAAAAAGATGTTTTATAAACATCTGGATAAAGGTTGGGAATTTTTTCGGAAGTCTGATTATAAAAAGGCCTTACAAGAGTGGGAGAAAGCCCATGAGCTGGACCCTGAGGATAGGGTAGTGCGTTTCAATCTGAAGAAGA
>JAGGSF010000064.1 GCA_021159235.1 Deltaproteobacteria bacterium
TTCTTAGCGGGAATAGGTTTTGTTATATCTATGAGTAGGATAGTTTTCGGTGGTATTTCTGAACCAAAGCGTTCATTTATATTTTTTCCAAGTTCATTAAAACTCGCTTCAATAGTGCTTCTTTCTTCTGGTTCTTCCCCTGTTTTTTCTGCTCTTGTAACTTCAAATGCTATTTTTTTAGAGTCAATTTTAATGTAATAGTCAGGTGGATTTTCGCCTTTACAAGCCGTAATATTTCTATTCGGATAAATATTCTTCAGATATTCTACCACTTTGTTTTTAGTGTATTCTTCATCTGGCTTCATCATCTTCCTCCTCAAAAACCTTCTTCTTTTTAATTAAATCCTCATATCAACTCTTTTTTTTCTCAGTGTCTCCTCACCTCCTTGCTCTTGTTCTTTCTAAAGCCATGAAATGTCCACCATAGCTTCAACCTGCTTGAATTCCGGATCACCAGTGATTATCGTGGCTTTCAGCTCTGCTGCCAGTGCCACCACAAAGGTATCCGCATAAGACATGGCATAGCGCGCCTTTATATGAGCAGCGGATACCACACGATCCATAGTAGTTTCGGCGAAATGAATGGGCAGGCGTAAGATATCGTGCAGAATTGCTGTAGCAGTCTCTTTTCCCAATTTGCGCTCTGTGATGTAAAGGACTTCACCCAGACTGATTACACTCATATACACAGCGGTTTTAGCAAAGAGTGCTTCTCTGAGCACTTCTTTGACCTTTAAACCATTAGATTCTGCCTGAAGATAAGCAAGTAGAGCAAAACTATCGAGCACGTAACCTTTTTTCTTCATGCTGCGATTCCTCTTTTCTGCTTTCCATCAAAGCACGGATAAGTGATGGCTTTTCTGCCAGTTTGCCATATAGCTCTTCCACTGGATCTTTTTGTTTCGGAATAATAATGATTCCACCACCTGTCTCTTTGAACTCTACAAGAGTGCCCGGCTTGATCTGAAACTTTTTCCTCAACGCTGCAGGTATTACCACCCATCCCTTGGCAGACACCTTTGCCTTCATAGTTTGCTGAGTTTCCATACTAAAGCCTCCTTAAATAAATGCGTTATACATTTACCTTAAAAAGTATAACCTTGTTCAGGTAAAATGTCAAATCACCGAATTGCCTCACCGAAAATCTGTAAAGAGGTATCAAAAGCCAGCATTCTGCAACATATGAAGACTGCCTCTAAACTGAGGTTAAAAAAATCAGCTTAGAGAAATTAGAGAAAAACGAGAATAAAGATAGTGAAACTATTTATGCTCATTTATAGGTTTCGCTTCTTCTATGAGCATTATAGGAATATCTTCCTTTATAGGATAGATAAGCTTACACCTCTCGCATACAAGGCCTTCTTTTGTCAATTTTAATTCTCCCTTACACTTTGGGCAAACCAGAATTTCTAAAAGTTCCTTAGAAATCATTTCAAAAACATCCAAGCTGACATTTTACTATCTTAATATGCAGCTTGTTTACAAGTCTCCCTACCTCTTTTGGTAATACATTAAAGTCTTTTGCAATCTCCATACATTGTTTACAGGATATCTTTCCGTCCTTTGCCACCTTCAGGATAGCTTCTTCTATTTTTCCTGCACCTTCCATGCAAATTATATTACCCTGCACTGAGAATGCCTGTCAAGCAAAACTGTCATATTAGGGGTGTTTTTTTTGAATTCCTGCCCAGTTTCTCTTCTATCTCCTTCTTTCTTAAAACAACCCGTTTAATTTTGCCGCTGATTGTCTTTGGCAGATTGTTGGTAAACTCTATTTCCCGTGGATATTTGTAGGGAGCTGTTTCTTTTTTTACATGATCCTGTAATTCCTTAACCAATTTATCGGATGGTTCATATCCTGGAGCAAGTATGACAAAAGCCTTTACAATATCTCCCCTCACCGGATCGGGACTGGCAACCACCGCCGATTCTGCCACTGCAGGATGTGACTGTAACGCACTTTCCACTTCAAATGGTCCAATGCGGTAGCCAGAGGATATAATTACATCATCCGCTCTACTATAAAACCAGAAATAACCATCATTATCCTTATAGGCTTTATCTCCTGTAAAATACCAGTCTCCTCTAAACACCTCTTCTGTGGATTCTCTATCCTTCCAGTATTCTTTAAATAGTCCTATGGGATGATGGGGTTTCACCTTTATAGCAATGTGACCTGGCTCGCCAACGGGCATCTCGTTCCCATCATCATCTATTATATGAATATCGTATCCCGGCACCGGTTTACCCATAGAACCATACTTTACAGCCATGCAGGGATAATTGGCTACTGCAACCACAGATTCTGTTTGTCCATAACCATCGTAAATGGTCAGGCCCGTTGCCTCTTTCCATATTTTGATCACCTCCGGGTTTAACGGTTCACCTGCAGAGGTGCAGTGCCTCAAACTGCTGAAATCATACTGTTTTAAGTCCTCTAAGACAAGCATTCTGTAAACGGTGGGTGGAGCACAAAAACTGGTTATACCCTGTGTGGTCAGAAGCTTCAGTGTAATTTTAGGGTCAAATGCTCCTTCCGCATTATGCATGAATACCGCTGCTCCAATCTGCCACTGTCCATAGAGTTTTCCCCAGAAGGCTTTCAGCCAGCCGGTGTCCGATATAGTCCAGTGCAGGTCTGTGGGTTTCAGGTCATGCCAGAATTTTGCAGTAATGATATGGGCTAAGGCATAACTCTGTACATGGGGTACCATTCGGGGATACTTTGTTGTACCGGAAGAAAAAGCAACGAGCAAGAGATCATCACTTTTTGTAGCTTCAACATCCTCCTTGGAAAGGTGGGGTGAAGACTTCTCCATTTCTATATCGTAGCTTATCCATTTATCCAGTTCTCCCCCAATGATGATCTTGTTCTTTACAGTAGGGCATTTCCCTATTACCTTTTCTATCTTGGAGGCATTAGAACTGGAAGCCACAACTATCTTTGCTTCTGATTGGTTAATACGGTATTCAATATCCTGGGGAGTGAGAATACTGGGAGCAGGAGAAATAACCGCACCTATCTTATTGGCGCCAACAACAACCGCAAACCACTCCGGTATGCGGGGAACCATAACAAATATTATATCTCCCTTTTTTACCCCTATATTTAGCAGTAGGTTGGCAAACCGATTGGACTGCTGGCTTATATCCCAGAATGTGTACTTTCTTATACTCTTTCCTGTTACATTCGCCCAGACTAAAGCTAATTTTGTTCTATCCTCCGCCCATCTATCCACTACATCAAAACCAAAGTTGTAATACTCTGGAACCTCCAGTTTAAATGTTCTTTTCGTCTCTTCATAATCCATCATATTGTGTTCCATTTTTTCCTCCATGATGATTTTTGCTGAATGATACGCAGATTGCAATAATCTGTCAATGTTATACTCTGTATTCTGCAAGATCTTCAGCCAGCATTGCACCGGGAAATATAGATCGGGCTTGAGAAAGTAGCTCTTTCAAGGAGTTGTAACGGGAACTAAAGTGAGTGAGTATCAATTGTTTAACATTAGCTTCCCTGGCTACTCTACAGGCATCCTCCACGGTGGAGTGAAAACTCTTTTTAGCCAGGTTTTCGTCCTGTTTAATAAATGTTGCCTCGTGTATCAACAGGTCTGCTGATCTGGCCAGGATCACAGAATTTTTACAGTAGGTTGTGTCACTGCAATATACTATCTTTTTTCCAGGGATAGGTTCGCTTAAGAAATCTTTTCCATGAAAGATGCGACCATCACTTAGCTTAATAGTTTCACCCCTTTTTAATGCTCCATACAATGGACCCTCCGGGATATTGAGTCTGCGTGCTTTTTCTACCAGGAAATGAACTGAACTCTTTTTTTGAATGGAATATCCATGGCTTTCAATACCGTGGTTGAGTAAAGCGTGTTTTACAATATAGTTTTCGTTTTCGCATGCCACACCAAAGGAATCATCTGCAGAAAGTGTATGTATTTCAAGTTCATAAGGAGTATAGGTATGTGTTATCCTTTGAATCCCTTTTATAAAAGAATCGATACCTTCTGGTCCATATATCTCTACTTTACTCTTTGCATCTTCCATTCCCCGTGTAGCCAGCAGTCCTGGAAGACCGAAGGTATGATCTCCATGAAGATGAGAGATAAATATCTTTTCCAATCTGGATAATTTTAAGGATGTTCTTCTAATCTGATGCTGAGTGCCCTCTCCACAATCCAGTAACCAGAATTTACCGCTTTCCGGGAAACTGATGGCAATCGAAGATACATTACGCTTCAAGGTAGGAATAGCTGAACCTGTTCCAAGAAATATGATCTTCAATTAACCTCGCCTTTTATCTGCTTCTTTAACAAACAAGGAAGATGTAAGTTCGTCTATATTGCAGAGATGAACCTCTTCTACAGATGTTTTTTTCTTCATAAAATGGACAACTGTATTGAATATAATAGGCACAGCCTTTTCTTTTGGGAAACCGAATATACCGGAGCTAATTGCAGGCAAGGATACAGACCTTAGATTATGCTCTGCTGCCACTTCTAATGCACTTTTTACTGCACTTTCCAGTTTCTTCTCTTCCTCTCCTTCTCCCCACCTGGGCCCAACGGCATGGATTACATACTTTGCCTTTAATTTTCCACCCGTGGTAATTGCTGCTTTTCCCACAGGAACATAACCGATCCTGTTGCTTTCCTCCTGAATAATCCTGCCCCCTTTTCTTACTATTGCTCCTGCCACTCCACCCCCATGCTGAAGATGAGAATTTGCAGCATTAACAATAGCATCCACATCCTCCTCCGTCAGATCACCCTTAATAACCTTCAATATTTTGCTGTCTATTTTAACTTCTTTTAGAACCTCCATAACTACCTCCTCGCTTTAACATCTCTTCATATTCATAGGCATATTTTCCATTCTTTGCTCCTGCAAACATAATTCCTCTTTTCACCAGTTCCATAGCTAAGTACTCACTGGCAGCCATCCCCGCACTTGCTCCCTCCGCCGCTGCATTTATCACATGAAATGGTTTCCCTATCATATCTCCACAGGCAAATATACCTTGTTTGGAGGTCATAAATTTCTCATCTACCCATACATGATTGTTTTCTATCTTTAAACCCATTTCCTTTGCCAAGTCTAAGTTTGGGGAAGTACCCACACAGATGACCACCCAATCCACGGGAACTGTTTTTTTCTCTTTCGTCTTGTTATTGACCAATACAACTTCTTCTACATGATCGCTGCCCCTTATTTCCAAGAGTTCTGTGTTGTACATTACATTTACACCAGTTTTTTGAAGTAAATCAGTCATGCGGGGATATGTTCGTAGATACTCCTGTCTGTGAATCATAATCACATCCTTAGCTACAGTTTTAGATAAAATTGCGCTCTTTGCAGTTGAATTTCCACCACCGACAACCAGCACTCTTTTCCCTTCAAAGTTTTTGTAATCCCTTTTTGCATAGTATGAAACACCTTTTCCAATAAACTTATCTTCTCCCTTTGCGCCCAACTTTTGCATTCTTGCACCGCAAGCCAGTATTATGGCTGGTGTTTGGTATTCTCCCCCGTCTGTTCGCACGATTTTTTTATCGGGGTCTATAAAAGTGACATTTTCACCTCTTATTTCCACGCCCAAATTTTCCACCTGTTTGCGCATTTTCTCCGTTAACTCTTCTCCATCCCCGGGCAAGAAACCAGGATAATTTAACACTGTATAAGCAATGGAAAGCTGTCCTCCTATCCAATTTCCTTCAAAGATAGTTGTTCTCCACTTATCTAAAGCGCTGTATATACCTGCTGAAAGTCCTGCTGGACCCCCACCCACAATAATTACATCCCTTTCTTCCACTTCTGCCCCCTCATTTTAATTCAAGAAGTATCTTTTTAAAATAACTTAACGCCTTTGAGAAATAATCTCTTTTTAATGCACCAAGTGAAGATGGAGTCTGGAATATGCGCTCCGGAAGTCGTAAATTATCAACAGAGAATCCTTCTCTTATTTTGAAGTTGAATTTGTCCTTGTAAATTCTATCACCGATGTTCTGCAATTCATCCTGGGAGAGATCAAAACCTGCTACCCTTAACGCAGAAATAACCACATCTGGCACGTATATGCGACGGGCAAAAAAACAAACTACCAGACTGGAAAGTACCTGCCTCCATTTTTCTTCTTTAATCAACCTGTCTACCATATCCTCCGGTTCTATTTCTTCTTTTCTCTCATACGCCTTTTCATCTATACTATAGCCTGCATTATCCAGATGGCCATGTCGAGCTCCGATAAGAAATCCCAGATAGCAACCATGACCAGTGTGATAACCGGGCATCTCATTTCCACCAAAAGCCAGAGCAAACTCCCTTCCTCCATAGATGTTGCTTGCATAATCTACTCCCTTTGCCAGGGCTCTATAAAATTCATTGGGTTGATTGACAATTTTCCTCACCATTTTCATGTAAGTTTCTCCATCTCCCCATTTTGGTTCAAGCCCCATCGTTTCCCTTTTACCTATCAGTTTCTTTTGGTAAGCCTCTGTAGCCCATGCCAGAACAACACCTGTACTCACCGCATCTATACCCAGGATCTCCACCTCATCCATGAGCTTCAGAAAAACAGATGCATCGCTAATTCCCAGCATTGTGCCTAATGCGTATGTCGGTTCATAATCGTAAGATATCATAGACGTTTTATAGAAATACGGTTCATCCTCATAAGGCTCCCGCAATGCGGCTAAATGGATGCATCCTACCGGACAATGAGAGCAGGCTAACCTTCTTCCCAAAAAATGTTCAGCAAACGACTCCCCAGATATCTTTTTCATTTCGTCTAACCCTATCTGCTGCAGGTTCCTTACAGGTAGCGCTCCCTTTTTAGCCAGAGGGTTTATATTGGATTGAGTTCCCAAATCATGATATTTTTTCATTGCCTCAGACCTTGTGGCCTCATTAAAAATGTGGTTGTACACCTCCTTATAGAGTCTGGCATTTTCTACAGGAAGAGATCTTCTGCCAGAGATGATGATTGCCTTTAGATTTTTACTACCGAATACTGCTCCCAGGCCCAACCTCCCAAAATGCCTATAAGATTCTGTAATTACACCGGCGTAGGTAACCAGTTTCTCTCCCGCTCTTCCTATACGCATGATGGTGCGCAAGCCCTCACCTTTTTCTCTTTCTCTGATTACCCTCCCCACCGTAAACGAGCTTTTCATTCCCCACAGGGAAGAGGCATCTCTAAAATGAACCCCATCCTCATGAATGGCTATATAAACAGGATAATCACTCTTCCCCTTGATTACCATTGCTCCATAGCCTGCCAGTCTCATCGCTATCGCACTTCTTCCGCCACAGTGACTTTCTCCTAAATTTCCAGTATGAGGAGATTTAAACAGAACTGTTGTTTTACTGGCAACCGGAAAGAGCGCATTTAATGGCCCAACGGCGAAGATAATGGGGTTCTCTGGTGAAAAGGGATCACAACCTTTAGGGCATTCTTCAAGGAGTAGTTTTATTCCCGCGCCTACACCCCCTAACCTTTCTTCAAATACATCACTCCTATCCTCTATATGAAAGGAATTTCTGGAGAGGTTTATATATAATACATTTTTTAAGGGGTCATTCTTTAACATCTATTTCCTCCATTTTCAATACACCATGTGGACAGAAATCTACACAATATCCACAATGGGTACAGATCATGGGTTTATTTATCTCCTCGTTCCAGAACACTGCTCCCACAATGCAGGCTTCCATGCACAACTTACATCCGATACAGTCAGAGGCTACAAGCGTAACCCCTCCACCTTTTCTTTTCTTTAATGCCCTTGTGGGACAAACTTTTGAACATTGAGGGTCTTTACACGCTCGGCATACAACAACGACAAAACCTCTCTCCAATCCACCGGCAGATCTTACGCCAATGCAAGAGCGAGACAATCCACCCTCGCCAAATCTCCTCGCACAGGCAAACATACAGGATTGACAACCCAAACATTTATCTGCATCTACAACTGCAATTCTTTTCGCCATCCCCGCCTCTCATTCAACCATTAAAGCCTGCCCTTTATAATATAATTAATATTCTTTAACATTACTACCTCCTAATTTTATTTTAATGATGATTAATTTTCCTAAACAGCGAGAACAAATAACAGGAAAAATACAAAAAGCG
>JAGGSF010000002.1 GCA_021159235.1 Deltaproteobacteria bacterium
GTCATAACTATAGTAACGAACAAAATAATTTTTGTCAACAGTTAATTTTTTATTTTAGACAGAGTTGGAACTGACATCACCGCTTGTTGAATAAAAATTTTAGTTGATATCTGAGGTTAAATTGCTAAAAATGAACTTTAGGACAAAAGATTTGGAGGATTAAACTGGAAAGAAAATTGAAACCCACAATGAGCATCGTCAAGAAATCCTTCTTTGACATTATTGCTTCAAGTGTGGAGAACTCTGTATTTTTGGATCTGTTTGCAGGCACAGGCTCTGTGGGAATAGAAGCACTCAAAAGAGGGGCTAAGAAGGTTATATTTGTGGAAAAGAATCATAAATATTCGGAAATTATAAGAAAAAAAACAAGTTTTTACGATAAGGAAAGGTATGAGATATACAGAATGGATGTATGTAGATTTTTGACTCTTCCCATGATAGAGGTAGCGGACATTGTTTATGCTGATCCTCCCTATGATTTCTTAAATATATCCCGTGGAAGAGTATTTTTGCAAAAACTATTTAAAAAGGTTAGAGGAAACTGTATAATAGCCATTGAGCACAGAAAGGGTGTAGAGCTGAAGGAAGTGGACGAAAGATTTTGTATTTTTAGAAACAGGCAGTTTGGAAAAACAGAATTAACGATATATAAAAGGAAAGAACAGTGAAGAAAATTATTGCAGTTTATCCTGGAACATTTGATCCAGTAACAAAGGGACATGTAGATATTATAAAGAGAGCAAGTAATATCTTTGACAGATTGAACATTGCCATAACAGAGACCAATATAAACAAAAATATTTTATTTAGTATTGAAGAGAGGGTGAGAATTATAAGAGAGGTAGTAGATGAGCTTCAGCTTTCCAATGTGAGCGTGAATAGTTTCAGTGGTCTTTTGATAGACTATATGCATAAAATCGGTGCAACTGTTATCGTGAGGGGATTGAGGGCTGTTTCTGACTTTGAATATGAACTGCAGATGGCTTATATGAATAGAAACTTAGATCCCAATATTGAAACGGTTTCCATGATGCCTTATATTGAATATTCATTTTTGAGTTCCAGCATCGTTAAGGAGATATTTTTCAATGGAGGAGATGTAACTGAATTTGTTCCCGATGCTGTGCTGAAATATCTGTTAAAAAAAAGGGAGGATAATGTTGCTGGCAAAGAGAATTTCAAGGATTGAACCATCACTCACCCTGGGTATTACAACAAGGGCAAAAGACATGATGAAAAATGGTGTTAATGTATTTTGTTTCAGCGCTGGTGAACCAGATTTTGATACCCCGGAAAATATTAAGCAGGCGGCCATAGAGGCCATTTACAAGGGGTATTCTCATTATACTCCTGTAGGTGGAATAGATGAGCTGAAAGAGGCAATTGCTGGCAAACTGGAAAGGGAAAACGACTTGAAATACGATGAAGACCAGATATGTGTTTCAGTAGGAGCTAAACACACATTATTTAATATTGCCCAGGTGTTGTTTGAGGAAGGAGATGAGGTAATCATCCCCTCACCATACTGGGTTACCTATGAAGCGATTGTAAAGTATGCAGGAGCAAAACCGGTGATTATTCACACCAGAGAGGAAGATGGTTTTGTATTGAAAAAAGAGGCTTTGGAGGAGGCAGTATCCCCAAAAACGAAGGCACTCATCTTTAGTTCTCCCTCCAACCCTGCTGGTGCAGTATACAGCAGAAAAGACCTGGAGAATATAGCTGAAGTTGCCTTAAGAAACAACTTTTATATCATATCTGATGAAATATATGAGCATATTATATACGATGGAATTAAACATATCAGCATTGCCAGTCTGGATAAAGACATATACGAAAAGACACTGGTGGTAAATGGTGTTTCAAAGAGTTATGCCATGACAGGATGGCGAATAGGGTATCTGGCAGGAGACAGAGAAATAGTAAGAGCTGTTGTAAAATTGCAGTCTCAAAGCACATCCAACCCCACAGCAATTGCACAGGTAGCGGCAGCAGAGGCGTTGAATGGACCTCAGGACAGTGTGGAAAAGATGAGAAGGGAATTTGAAAGGAGGAGGGATTTTATTGTAAATGAACTTCGCTCTATTGACGGATGCAGCTGTTTCAATCCCAAGGGTGCATTTTACATATTTCCCAATGTTTCCCATTTCTACAGAAAGGGAATCGCTTCATCCATGGATTTCGCTATGAGTCTTCTGGAAAAAGCCCATGTAGCTGTAGTTCCAGGTGTCGGTTTTGGAGAAGATGACTATATCCGTATTTCTTTTGCTACCTCCATGGAGGAGATAAAAGCCGGAGTGAAGGCATTCAAGGCATTTATCTCTGAACTCTAATTACAGATGAGAGTGTTATGGAAGACATTCTTAGTTATAATTGTAACCTGTCTGATATGTCTGGTTTTGGGTGGAGGGATATTTTTTTTCATCGTCTACTTAGAGACGAAATCTGACCTCAATCACCTTTCACGTTATAATCTTTTTACATCCACTATCTTTTACGCCGCAGATGGAGAGAAAATTGCGGAATTTAACTCTCGAAAAACAAAACCTGTGCCGCTAAGGGATATTTCTCCCTGGATGATAAAGGCAATTATTGCGGCAGAAGATGAACACTTTTATGAACATGGACCAATTAATGTGTGGAGCATGATAAGAGCACTAATTAAAGATATAAGTTTAGGGAAGGTAAAGCAGGGAGGAAGCACTATAACTCAGCAGCTGGTAAAAAATCTCTATCTTACCCCCGAAAAGACAATTCACCGCAAGGCAAAAGAAGTTATCTTAGCCTACAGGTTAGAACATGTGCTCTCTAAGGACCAGATTTTAGATCTGTATTTAAATACCGTTTATTTCGGCAGTGGTGCTTATGGTGTTGAGCAAGCTGCAGAGACATACTTTGCAAAGAGTGCAAAAAATCTGTCACTGGAAGAGTCGGCTTTACTTGCCGGTCTTCCCCGTGCTCCTTCCATCTATTCGCCCTACAGGCACCCTGAATTGGCAAAAAGGAGGATGATTTATGTCTTAAACAGAATGGTAAAATCAGGTTTTATTGACGAAAATGAACGAAATGATGCTTTACGGGCAAAAATTGTATTGAAAAGGAAGGAGACTTATGGGAATTATTTTATAGAGTATGTGAAGCAGTATATAGAGAATAAATATGGAGAAGATATATTGTATAAAGGTGGATTGAAGGTTTATACCACGATGGATAAAAGATTACAGGAATGTGCTACCCGTTCAGTTCAAAGGGGAATATTGAAGCTAAGGAATGGAAAGTATGATGGACTGCAGGGGGCACTTCTGTGCATGGAGGCTTCTACCGGTTATGTAAGGGCGATGGTCGGTGGGTATGATTATTCTTCAAGTAAGTTCAATCGCGCTTTGCAGGCAAAAAGAGGACCGGGTTCAGCATTCAAACCAGTTATATATTTAACTGCTTTAGAACAGGGTTTTTCTCCTAACGATATATTGATTGATGAACCAATAGTATTTACATTTAAAAACAGGGTGTGGGAACCGCAGAACTATGAGGGAACATTCAGGGGAGAGGTAACATTGAGAGAGGCTTTAGCTAAATCTATAAATGTAGCTACTATCAGATTACTCATGGATGTGGGTATAGATGAGGTGATAGCGCATGCTCGCCTCTTAGGTATAACCTCGAATATTCCTCATAATTTAACTGTAGCCCTGGGTTCGTTCGGCATAAGTTTGAGGGAGTTGGTTGTAGCATATGCTGCTTTTGATAATTACGGGTTGAAACCAAAACCCATTTTTATAAAAAAGATTGTGGATAGAAGAGGTAAAGTAATAGAAGAGAACAAGCCAGAACTTGAAAGGGTATGCAGTGAGGCTACAGGTTTTCTCATCACCAATATGTTGAGGAGCGTAATTGAAGAAGGAACAGGAAGAAGAGCAAAAGTGCTAAACAAGAATATCGCTGGAAAGACGGGGACTACAGATGGATTTAGAGATGCATGGTTTATAGGTTTTTCGCCAAAGATTGTCACCGGGGTGTGGGTAGGTTATGATGATGGGAAGACAATAGGCGAAGGCATGACAGGTGCAAGGGTGGCGTTACCTATATGGATAGACTTTATGAAAGAAGCATTGCGGGGTGAAAATGACAATTTCAACATACCTCCCGATGCCAGAAAGCAAATTCTCGTTATTTTAAAAGGAAGGCAAAAGACCGGTGAGAGCTTTGGAAACTCCGGAGAAAACCGGTAGATTATCTATAAAGGTAGGCGAGAGAATAAGAGAGCGTATAGATAGCTATCTTCGCCATATGTTTGAAGGTTTCTCCAGAAACAGAATACAGAAATGGTTAAAGGAGGGGAATATTTGCGTAAATGGAGAAATGGTTAAGAAAAACTACATTGTAAAGGAAGGGGATAAGATTGACATCAGTCTTTCATATGAGGAACCTATTCAGGTAGAGCCATGTAATGTTTCATTTGGCATAATTTATGAAGATGAAGATATTGTTGTGGTGGACAAACCAGCAGGGATAGTGGTATATCCAGGAGCGGGGAGGGAAAAGAAAAGTATCGTGGGTGGTCTCCTGTATCGTGGTGTAAAACTGTCTCGTATAGGAGCACCTGTAAGATGTGGAGTGGTGCATAGGCTGGATAAGGATACCAGTGGGGTGATGGTTTTAGCTAAGAATGAATATACACATCTAAAGCTCTCACAGCAGTTTGCGGAGCATACAATAGATAAAAGATATATTGGTGTGGTCTACGGTATCTTTAAGGAAGAGAGAGGAACAATTGATAAATCTATAGGAAGACATCCTGTTGAAAGAAAGAAGTTTGCCATAGTCCATGATAAACAGGCTATTTCTCATTATCGTGTTCTCAGTAGGTTGAAAGATAAGACGGTTTTGTTGTTCAGGCTGGAGACGGGAAGAACGCATCAGATAAGGGTGCACATGCAGTCTGCAGGATATCCCATAGTGGGGGATAGGATATACGGTGGCAAAGGAGCAAAAAGGGAAGAAGGTATTAAAAGACAGGCTTTACATGCCTATCTTTTGAGCTTCGTGCATCCTGTAAAGAGGCAGGTCGTAACATTCGTATCTCCATTGCCAGAAGATATGAGAAATTTAATAAGGAGGGAAAAATGAGAAAACTCACTTTATTTATTGTTCTTCTTTTGTTGACAGGATGCGCAGGGATGTACCATGTAAAAACACATCCAGTGATTGAAACGAGTGTTAGTATTCCACCTCCAAAAGGTATAGTGGCTAAAGGAAATGCCAGGGCTGTAATGCTGAAATGGCAGCCCATAACAGGGTATGAGGATATAGCAGGATATAGAATTTTCAGAAGCACAATAAAAGATGGAGACTATACAAAAGCAGGAGAAACAAGAGGCAGGTATAAAACAATCTACATAGATAGGGGTAATGCTTTTAAACACCTGCAGGATGATACCGTATATTATTATAAGATTGCTGCCTTTAACAGAGAAGGGAAACTGGGATACCCTTCTTTCCCCGTATCAGCCAGAACTGCTCCGCCGCCAGCTATACCACAGGCACTTACTGCAATGAGCCATGTTTGCAGGAAGATTCCACTTTCCTGGACTGCATCTGGCGAAAAGGATGTTTGCGGCTATATAATATACAGAGGAAAATCGAAGAATGAGCCTCTTGAAAAATTAGCCAAGGTCAGGGGGAGATTGAATACCTCTTACATTGATGAAAACCTGCCCGATAATGCCACCTATTGTTATTCCATCAGTGCATACAACAAGACGGGTGCAGTAAGCAAACCATCACCTGTGGTATGTGCAACCACAAAAAAACCTCCAATAGGGCCACACAATTTAGTAGCTAAAAGGCAAGGAGCAGGTAAGATTGTATTGAATTGGTACCCCAGCACAACTCCCGATGTAACCTCGTATGAAATATACAGAGGAGAAAATAAAAAAACACTTTCCAAGATAAAAGAGGTTTCTTCAGCCTGCATAACATTCACAGATACAGGACTCACACCGGGCAAAACCTACTTCTATAAGGTGAGGGCAAAAGATGCAGATGGGTTGTTCAGTTCATTTTCCAATGTGGCACAGGCTCAGGTAAAACCATTACCATCTCCTCCAAAAGGAATATCTGCTGTTGAAACAGCTAAGGGAGTGCTGGTTAAATGGAAAAAGAGCGAAACGCCGGATGTGGTAAAATATATATTGTACAGGAAGAGTTACTTGGTGTTTGTTAAAGAGATAGTGGAAACGGATAAGACAGATTTTATGGATACTGGAGTAAAGAGAAATACTACTTACACCTACTGGGTAAGAGCGGTGGATTCCACAGGTCAATTGAGTAAAGATAGCCCTTCCATCTCTATTAAGACGGGTAAATAATGTTCATAAGGGTAAAAAGCGCCACCCCAGTTGGCGTGAGTGCCTTGCCCATAGATGTAGAGGTAGATATTTCTCGTGGTCTGCCAGGCTTAACCATTGTAGGATTGGCAGAAAATGCAGTAAAAGAGGGAAAAGAAAGGGTAAGATCTGCTCTTTTGAACACAGGATTTATGCTTAAATCTACCCGCATCACAGTTAACCTTGCTCCGGCAGACATAAAAAAGGAAGGCAGTATATTTGATCTACCGGTAGCAGTGGGACTGATCGCCGCCAATGGTTGGATAAACGATGAAGAAATAGAAAAATACATCATTGTTGGTGAGTTATCTCTAAATGGAAATTTAAGAAGGACGAGGGGAATTTTGCCCATTGTTACCCTGGCTAAGAAATTGGGCTTGGGGGTAATTATCCCCAGGGAAAATGCCCGTGAGGCAGCTATTGTAAGAGATGTAGCCATTTATCCCTGTACGAACCTGCTGGAAGTGGTAGAATTTTTATCAAAAAAGATTAAAAAGGAACCTTTCTCAGATGAGAAGGTGTTAGATGTAAAGGAAAGCTACAATGTGGATTTTAGTGATGTAAAAGGACAGAATTTCGCCAAACGGGCACTGGAGGTAGCTGCTGCTGGTAACCATAATATCCTCATGATCGGTCCACCCGGTAGTGGAAAAACACTTCTTGCTGAAAGACTGCCTACAATTTTGCCAGAGATGGAGTTTGAAGAGACAATAGAAGCAACCAAGATATACAGTGTGGCAAATCTTTTGAGAAGTGAAAAGCCTGTGGTGGCAGAAAGACCATTTCGCTCTCCCCATCATACCATATCAGATGTAGCTTTGATCGGTGGAGGAGGTGTGCCCAGACCAGGAGAAATTTCCTTGGCCCATCAGGGAGTTTTGTTCTTAGATGAATTTCCTGAATTTAAGAGAAATGTCATTGAAGCGTTGAGAGAACCTATGGAAAAAGGCAAAATCACGGTATCCAGAGCGAGACTCACAGTGGAATTTCCCGCAAACTTCATGCTGGTTTGTGCCATGAATCCCTGCCCCTGTGGGTTTTACGGCTCAAGGAAAAGGGAATGTGCCTGCAGTTTTGAACAGATAAGAAGATACAGGTCAAGGGTATCCGGTCCTATTTTAGATAGAATTGACATTCAGATAGAAGTGCCGGAATTGGAATATGAGGACATCTCATCCGGAGAAAAGGGGGAAAGTTCAAAAGATATAAGAAAGAGGGTAGAGAAGGCAAGGGCTACCCAGAGAAAAAGATTGAAGAATGAAAAGATTTCCACCAACGCCCAGATGGATGTGAAACAGATAGAGAGGTACTGCAATTTAGATGACGAAGGAAAAAAGATAATGGAAAAGGCGATGGAAAGACTGGGTCTTTCGGCCCGAGGATACAGCAAGGTCCTGAAGGTAGCCAGAACAATAGCAGACCTGGAACAAGAAGAAAATATACTCCCATCTCATCTAAAGGAAGCGTTGCAGTACAGGAGTCTGGATTTAACAAGATTTTAGTCTATGTTTTATTTTTTTGCCTTGAGATTGTTGGAATAACAATGAATAAAGAGATGAAGAGAAATCATCTATTGTATATCACCATCATGATGGTAGTCCTTTCAATATTTTACTATCTTTCCAGCATAATAGCTCTTGTGGGCGGGGAGGCTCCAAATT
>JAGGSF010000067.1 GCA_021159235.1 Deltaproteobacteria bacterium
TTGCAATCGATTTTGCAAAGCAAAATTGATTGACAATTTACAAATTTAATGCTAAAAAGACACACGCGTTTTTGAAAATCTGTAAAGCGTAAGGAGGTGAGAATTGAGGGCGTTAGGAAGACACATACTGGTTGAGTATTTCAACTGTGACCGGGAACTTCTCAATGATCCGGTAAGGCTGGAAAGTTGTTTAAAAGAAGCAGCGGTAAAAACCGGTGCTCATATTCTTTCCTCTACATTCAGAACATTTGAGCCACATGGAGTGAGTGGAGTGGTGATTGTCGCCGAATCTCACTTAGCTATTCATACCTGGCCAGAATATGGTATTTTGTTAGGAGATTTTTTTACCTGTGGTGAACAGGCAAACCCGTGGAAGGCGCATGAATATTTGAAAAACATACTCAAACCCACCCGTTCAATGGAGAGAGAGATTCTGCGAGGCATAATGGACAGGGATATATCGCACAAACCAACCATTCTCAAAGGAGTTGAGAGTGTTTAGGGAAAGACCCAACATCTTTTGTCTGAGAGCTTCTGCTGGTGATGCATCTTCCGAGCTTAACGCATTTGATATGGCCTTGTTCAAAGCAGGCGTAGGAAATATGAACTTATTAAAGATAAGCAGCATTTTGCCTCCCCATTGTGAGTATGTGGAAGAGATGAAATTTGAAGAAGGAGCACTTGTTCCTGTTGCTTATGGAGCAGTTCATTCATCGGTTAAAGGAGAGCTTTTGAGTGCAGCTGTAGCTTGTGCTATACCAAGAGATAAAAATAGAGTGGGATTGATTATGGAGTATGCTGCTAAAGGAAAAACAAAGGAGGATACGGAAAAACAGGCAAGAGAAATGGCTTTAGAAGGTATGCGATGGAGAGGCTATGAAGTGGAAAAGATAATGTCTATATCCTGTGAGCATAGGGTAGATAGGTGTGGTGTGGCTTTTGCCTGTGTTGTTTTAGGATGGAAGTAATTTATGGACGATGGAAGTAATTTTATCTGTGCAGATAAAGATTTTAGAAGATCTAAGGTATGTATAGCGGGTATACCATATGATGGAACAAGTAGTAATAGACCCGGTGCACGGTTTGCACCCAGGGCAATAAGAGAAGCATCACACGGTATAGAATCTTACAGTATTTACAAAAAGAAGGACTTAGGGGATAAGTCTATCTCCGATATGGGCGATATACCATTACCCTTAGGCGATGCAAAATTTGCAATGGAAATTATAAAATCTTTTGTTTCTCCCGTTTTAAGGAAGAAGAAATGCTTTTTCCTGGGAGGAGAACATCTGATAACCCTTCCTATTGTAGATGTTTTATCCACTATGTATGATAATTTGTTTGTGGTGCAATTTGATGCCCATGCAGATTTAAGGGATAGCTGGATGGGTCAAAAACTTTCCCATGCCTCCGTTATGAGGAGAATAGCAGAAATCGTAGGGTTTGAACATCTACTGCAATTGGGTATTCGTTCAGGCACAGAGGAAGAGTTCAGACTTCCTTATAGAGATAAACTTTTATGTGAAGATTTTTCCCGTGCAGGCGAATTTGTTAAAATCATAGGTAAAAATCCCGTTTATCTTTCCATAGATCTGGATGTTTTAGACACATCGATAGCACCTGGAGTGGGAACGCCAGAGCCTGGTGGAAGGAGTTTTACAGAGTTGATTGAAACCTTGATAAAATTTTCATCTCTCAATGTTGTGGGTTGTGATCTGGTTGAACTTTCTCCCCATTATGATCCTTCAGGTAACTCATCTACTGTAGCTGCCAGTATAGTGAAAGAAGCTATCATCAGTCTTTTCTAATCATTTCTCTCAGTTGTTCAATGCTGCCGATATGCATCTGACATAGAGGAAGAGCATCTAAAAAGTATTTGCCGTAGGATCTGGTGAGTATTCTCTTATCCAGGATAACTATTGTTCCTCTATCTTCTCTGCTTCTGATCAGCCTGCCAAAACCCTGTTTTGTCTTTATAACTGCCTTAGGCAGACTGTATTGTAGAAACGAATTACCTCCTTCCTGTTCAATCAGTTTATATCTCGCACTTTCTACAGGATGAGTGGGAACCTCGAACGGTAACTTTGTGATAACCACGCAGGAAAGGGCCTTTCCCTTTACATCTATCCCTTCCCAGAAGCTACTTACACCAAATAGAATGCCATTGCTTGATTTTTTAAATAGTGTGAGCAACTTAAATCTATCCATATCCCCTTGTTTGAATGTTTCACGGTTTTTTATTTTTCCTCTGCACAATTCATAGACATCATCCATAAGCTTAACGGAGGTAAATAGAGTAAGAATCCCTCCTTTTACTGTTTCCGTGATGTTCAATATAGCCTGACTGAGAGCTTGTGAAAAACCTTCTTCATGTGGTAACGGAACATCCTTTACCACGATGAGTTTCACCGATTTTTGAAAGTCAAAAGAGGAAGGCAAAACAAGGGTTTCCGCCTCCTCAAGACCGATGCTGTTCTGAAAAAAATCAAAGGAATTCCCCACACTTAAGGTAGCAGAGGTAAACACACAGCATCTTTTACGGTTAAACAGTATCTCTTTCATACAGGGAGCGAGTTTTAATGGTGTGATGTGGAAAAAGAGGTTCTCTTTCTGTATGGAAAACCACAGAACATTGTTTTGTTCAGGATTTTCAAACATCTTCAACAAGGATACAAAGGAAAATATTCTTCCCATGTAGGCACGAAAGTGTTTTATATAGAACAGTGCTTCTTCATCTTTTATCCGTTTTAATTCTTTTCCTACCTTTTCTCCATGGAGAACTATTCCCTTTAAAATCTCATATAATTCTTTCAATGGTTCTTTAACATGCTGAGATATATCTCCGCTGAAGGATATTTCACTGGCATTTTGAGGAAGAAAGGCTTTTATGGTGTGGTATATGTTTGTTGATAACACCTCTATCTGTTTTTTCTTTCTTTCTATCTCTTCCCCTAATTTATCCAGCTCTTCATTTAAAGAAGGAAGATTTTCGGCAAATGTTTGAAGGATAGAGATTACGCCCCTGTTCTTTTTCTTGAAGCGATTGTGTAATTTGGAAAGTGTTCTCTTTACCCCTTCTATGGACAGATTTTCCCCGAAGTGTTTGGTTGCCACACTTTCTATGTTGTGCGCTTCATCAAAGATAATGTTTTTGTATGGAGGGAGAAGAGCGGAAGCTTCGCTGAGTTGAGAGATAGCAAGGTCGGAAAAAACAAGATGATGGTTGGCTACGATTATGTCACTGGTTGCAATACGCAGTTTTGCCTTGAAGTAAAAGCAGTTATCCGGAAAGTATTTACATCTCTTGTACAGACAGGTATCCGTTTGTGAACATATCTCTTCCCACAATCTCTCGCTTGTAAAATCCGATATTTCCTCATACCTTCCTTCCTTTGTTTTGCTTGCCCAGTCTCTTAATTTTTCTATCTCTTTCTTCTTTCCTTTAAAGAGGAGGAAACCGCCAGTTTTCAGCATCTCCTCGAATTTTCTTAAACATAAAAAATGTTCTCTTCCTACTGCTAAAGAGGCAGTAAAAGGTATGTTTAGATTTCTTGAAAAAAATGGTATATCCTTATTTATCAACTGATACTGGAGATTTATTGTATTTGTAGAGACAACAATATGCTCCTTATTTTTCCTTGCCCATAATATAGCAGGGAGTAGATAAGCGAAGCTTTTGCCCGTTCCTGTGCCTGCCTCCACCACCAGGTTCTTGCCTTCATTCAATGCCTTTGTTACTTCTTCCGCCATCTTCAGCTGCTCTTTTCTGTATTCAAAACCCTCTAACTTTTTAGAAAGAAGACCTTTGTTTCCAAAATAATTCTTTATCTGTTTTATATCTATTTTTTCTTCTTTTGTTGCGGGCTTTGTTACGATGTGAGCAAATGAGCAATCGTTATTTACAATGAAAAATCCTACTCCATTCCGAGACAGATAAGCAGCGATATTTAAGTCTTGGTTTGAAGGAGTAAGTATGCCGGAAGGATGATTGTGAATTACCACATATCCAGATGGAACATCCACCGCCACTGTACATTCCTCATTCCCCCAGCTTTTAGCCTCTACTTCCTCTATTTTTCCTTCATCATTTGTCTTTCCTGTGAAGAATACCTCTCCTTCTTCATTCTTTTTGATTTCTTCTGCTATGTAGTTGCGAGCAGAGGGTGTAAATATCTTATTAGCTGGAATGTACATCATTCAAACTCTGCAGGATATTTACCTGTGAAACAGGCGTAACAAAAATTCTCCTTCCTGCCCACCACTTCCTTCAATCCATCTAAGGAAAGGTAGGAGAGAGAATCGGCTGTGGAATATTTTCTTATCTCTTCTATACTGTGGGAGGAGGCTATGAGTTCCCTCCTGGTAGGGGTATCAATGCCATAGAAACAGGGGGAGATGATGGGGGGAGAGGCAATACGCAGATGCACTTCTCTTGCTCCCGCTGCTCTTACCATTTTTACGATTTTTCTGCTGGTTGTTCCCCTGACGATGGAATCGTCCACCACCACCACCCTTTTCCCCTTTAAAAATTTTCTCACCGCATTGAACTTTATCTTTACACCAAAATGCCTTATGGATTGTTTTGGTTCTATAAAGGTTCTACCTATGTAATGGTTTCTTATAAGCCCGAACTCCAGTGGTATACCTGAACCCTGAGAAAAACCTATGGCCGAAGCTACACCGGAATCCGGCACTGGAACAACAACATCTGCCTCAACAGGGGATTCTTGAGACAGCAGTTCCCCCAATCTCTTTCTGACCATGTAGACATCCTTTCCCCATAAAATACTATCGGGACGGGCGAAATACACATATTCAAATATACATTGTTTCGGTTCTACCTTTTCAAAGGGTTGCAGGGAGGTTATACCCTTGTCATTTATAATCACAATTTCTCCAGGTTTTACATCCCGTAAGAACCTGGCTCCGATGAGTTCAAATGGGCATGTTTCTGAAGAAAGGATGATTGTATTGTTCATCTTTCCTATGCTCAACGGTCTGACTCCATAGGGGTCTCTTACCCCAATGAGGCTATTCTTGGTGAGAATAACCAGTGAATATGCACCCTTTATCTGCTTTAAGGAGTTGACCAGTCTTGTTACTATATTTCCCTTACTGCGAGCAATGAGATGGAGGATTACCTCCGTATCGGACTGAGAGTTGAAGATTGCCCCCTCTGCGGTAAGAGTTTTTCTTAATTTATGGGTGTTGGTTAAATTTCCGTTGTGAGCGATGGCAATGTTTCCCGACGAAATAGTGGCTGTAAACGGTTGCATATTTACAAAACTATCATCTCCTGTTGTAGAATATCGGTTATGACCGATGGCGATATTCCCTTTTAATTTTTTAATTGTTTCTTTATCAAATGCTTCGGCCACCAATCCCGTGGATTTATATTCGTAGAAGTTTTTTCTATCTGTAGATACGATACCTGCACCTTCCTGTCCTCGGTGTTGAAGAGCATACAGTATCAAATAGACAAAATTCGCAGCCTCTTTATGGTTAAATACACCACATATACCACATGCTTCTTTCAATTTATAATCCAAGGACATCTCTCATCGTATACAACCCTGAAGGTTTATCTATTATCCATAAAGCGGCTTTTACCGCTCCATGAGCAAAGGTTTCCCGGGATTGGGCACGATGGGTAATCTCTAATCTTTCCCCTGTACCGGCAAAGGTAACAGTGTGCTCTCCCACTATATCACCTCCCCTTAAAGAGAGAATACCAATTTCTTTATCCTTTCTCCCTCCTACCATACCCTTTCTTCCATATACCGCTACATCTTCCAATTTTTCTCCCATTGCCTGAGCAATGATCTGTGCTATCTTCACTGCCGTTCCTGAAGGGGCATCCTTTTTTAATCTGTGATGTATCTCCATTATTTCTACATCAAAATCCTTTATGAGAAGAGGTGCTATTCTTTCTACAATACTAAACAAGGTGTTCACACCCATACTCATGTTTGGAGACATAACAATGGAAATATCCTTAGACGTTTTTCTAATTTCTTCTATTCCTTCCTCATCTATACCCGTGGTACCGATGACCATTTTTTTGCCTGCTTTCAGATGGGAAATTGTAGCCTCAGGTGTAGAAAATTCTATTATTACATCTCCTGCAGCCTTCTCTATATCACCGGTGATTTGTATGCCTTTTCTTGGCAAACCTGCAATTTCTCCTATATCCGTTCCAATATAGGGAGAACCAGGAGCCTCTATTCCTCCAGAAACTTCTATTCCCTCTACATCTTCAACAGCTCTTGTAATCATTCTGCCCATCCTTCCACCTGCTCCAGAGACTATAGCTCTAACCATAATACCTCTCCTAAATGAGATTGTAAGATTTGAGAACGGTCTTTAATCTTTCTCTGTTTGCATCACTCATCTTGCATAGAGGAAGTCTGTATTCCTCTTCCACCAGTCCCATCAAATAGCATGCCGTTTTCACGGGAATGGGGTTTGTTTCAATGAACATTGCCTCATGCAGAGGGTGAAGATAGTGGTGCAGTTCTTTTGCTTTTTCAAAATCCTTGTTGAACACTGCATCCACCTGTTCTGAAACAGGTTTTGGAGCAACATTTGCCGTTACAGATATAACACCCACCGCCCCCAAAGCCATCATAGGAAGGGTAAGGAAATCGTCTCCACTGATAACGGCAAAATCGGATGATGTGTTTTCAATGATCTTGCTTACCTGTCTCAGGTTTCCGCTCGCTTCTTTTATTCCAATGATATTCTCTATTTGCGACAGCCTGATTACCGTTTCAGGTAATATGTTTATACCTGTTCTTCCAGGAACATTGTACAGAACAATAGGAATATCTACCTCCTTTGCAACATATGCATAATGTTCATACAACCCCTGCTGAGTGGGCTTATTGTAATATGGGGTAACAGATAAAATAGCATCTGCACCCGCTTCTTTTGCATTTTCTGCCAATTTTACTACCTTTTTAGTATCGTTTGTCCCTGCGCCGGCTAAAACCTTTATACCTCTTTTACTGCATTCTTCCACTGTAATTTCAACCAGCCTCCTGTATTCCGGGACATCCATTGTTGCAGCTTCTCCCGTCGTTCCTGCAGGAACAATAACATCTATACCATTTTCTATCTGCCTTTTTACCAACTTCCTGTATGCCTCTTCATCTATTTCTCCATTTTTGAAAGGTGTAATGATGGCAACCATCGCCCCTTTAATCTCCATATCTACCTCCACGCCTCATCATTCATAACTCCCTTACAAACAGAATTTACCTTCCCTTCCAGCATTACCTTTTCCATTTCCTGGAAATATACGGTGAGTTCCTCTCCTCCCCTTGTCTTTACTGAAACAGGGGATTTCAGCCTGCCCAGAGCACCTCCTACCAGCACACTGGCTACAGAGCCTGTTCCACAAGCCAATGTCTCCCCCTCCACACCCCTTTCATATGTTCTTACCATTATGGATCTTTCATCGATGATTTTCATAAAATCCACATTTGTTCCATATTTAAACCTCTTTGAATACCTTGTTTCCCTCCCCATCTTCATTACATCTACATCTTCTATATCCTCTACCAGATAAACTACATGGGGAACGCCAGTATTTATGAAGTAGCCTTCTCTACCGTTTATATTCATCTTCTCAAATGAGGAGGGTCTGGTAAGCTCTACCCTCACTCTGTTTTCATCAACAATCCAGGCATGGATGGGGCCAGCTTTAGTCCGAAAACACATCTCATTCTCAGCTATCCCTTTTTCATAGGCAAAACGGGCAACACATCTGGAACCATTTCCGCACATCTCCACTTCAGTTCCATCGTTGTT
>JAGGSF010000056.1 GCA_021159235.1 Deltaproteobacteria bacterium
TTTTATGTAGTTTTTTAATTCTTCTATCCCTTGTTTTGTTTTGGAAGAAGTTATAAAAAAGGGGATGTTTAATAATTCGGTTTTTGCCAGTTGTGTAGAGTATTCTTTTCTGTTTAGCTTATCACACTTGGTAAGAATAATATCGAATGATATATGATGATAATTTAACCAGAGAAACAACTCCTTTTCTTCGCTCTGAACATCTCTTCTCATATCGATGAGAATAAATACCTTTTTCAAAAGATTGCTGAATTTAAGATAATCTTCTACCAATCTTTTCCACTTGTTTTGCATCTTTTGGGATATATTGGCATATCCGTATCCTGGCAAATCCACCAGGTAACAGATGTCGCCAATTTTATATACATTGATAAGTCTGGTTTTGCCAGGTTTTTTGCTGGTTTTGGCAATTTTTCTTTCCAGTATTGTATTTATTAAGGAAGATTTGCCCACATTGGAGCGACCTGCAAATGCAAATTGAAGCAATGGAAGGCGTAGAGGAGCTCTGGAAAAAGAACCTACAAATTCTACATCTGCAAAATTCAATCCATTCATGCTCTAATTATAGCTTCTGCTATCAAATCCCCCATCTTTTGTGTATTTATCTGCTTTTTCCCTGCACTCATTATATCCGGTGTTCTGTATCCTTTCTCTAAGACGAATTCTACCGCCCTTTCCACGGTTTGTGCCTCTAATTCTCTGTTTAGTCCATATCTTAGCATCATAGCTGCAGCTTCAATCTGAGCGATGGGATTGGCGATGCCACGTCCTGCAATATCTGGTGCAGAACCGTGCACGGGTTCAAACATACCTACAGGACCACCAATAGATGCGGAAGGAAGCATGCCAATGGAGCCGGTGAGCATGGAAGCCTCATCGGATAAGATATCTCCGAATATATTTCCAGCCACAATAACATCAAACTGTTTTGGATATCTTACCAGCTGCATGGCTGCATTGTCCACATACATATGGTTTACCTCTACATCGGTGTATTCCTTTGACACTTCATTTACCGTGTCTCTCCACAGTTGAGAAGATTCCAGTATATTTGCCTTATCTATGCTGGTAAGTTTTTTTCTTCTCTTCCTGGCGATATCAAATGCCAGTCTTACAATTCTCTCTATTTCACTTTTCCTGTAGGATAGTGTATTTATTCCTATTTTTTCTCCATTGGGCAGGTTGAATATACCCTTAGGTTTGCCGAAGTATATACCGCCTATAAGTTCCCTCACTATTATAATATCTATATCTTTTACTACCTCTCTCTTTAGGGTGGAAGCATCTATCAGTTCATTAAATGCCTTTGCCGGTCTCAAGTTTGCAAATGCATTTAAGGCTTTCCTTATACCCAGAAGTCCTGCTTCCGGTTTTTTATCGTGAGGCAGATTTTCCCATTTTGGCCCTCCTACTGATGAGAAGAGTAGAGCATCTGTTTCAAGTATCCTTTTTATGGTTTCCTCTGGTAGTGGCGTGCCAAATTTATCAATAGCACATCCGCCTGCATATACTTCAATATAGTTGAATTTATGGTTGAATTTCTCTCCTATGGCATCTAACACCTTTATGCCTTCTTTCATTATCTCTGGTCCTATTCCGTCTCCCTTCATTATAGAAATATTGAATTCCATCTATATCTCCTTTAACAACTTTTTAGCGTAACCTTCCAGCCCACCCAACCTTACCAGCTCCTGCATAAACGGTGGTAGAGGTAAGGTATGAAATGTTTCACCGGTTGATATATCTTTTATCTCTCCTGTATTTGTATCCACCTCAATGATATCTTTTTCTCTTATTCTGTCTGTTTCTTTACATTCAAACAGTGGCAATCCGATGTTGAATGAATTCCTGTAGAATATGCGGGCAAAGCTCTTGGCAATAACGCAAGCTATGCCTGAGGCTTTTATAGAAATGGGTGCATGTTCTCTTGAGGAACCACAGCCAAAATTTTCTCCAGCCACAATAATGTCGCCCTTTTTTACCTCTTTTGCAAAATTCTGGTTTATATCTTCCATACAGTGTTTAGCAAGTTCTCTCTCGTTGGATGTATTCAGATAGCGGGCGGGAATAATAACATCCGTATCTACATTGTCTTTAAATTTCCATACTCTTCCTTTCATTTATTCCTCCTAAAGTTCATCTGGACTTCCTATTTTTCCTAACACCGCGGATGCGGCAGCAATGGCTGGATTAGACAGATATATGTAGGCTTTGGGGCTACCCATTCTTCCCACAAAGTTTCTATTGGTAGTGGATATGGCTACCTCTCCACTTGCCAGAACACCCATATGCCCACCCAGGCATGGTCCACAGGTAGGTGTGGAGATAACAGCACCTGCATCTAAGAATATATCAAACAATCCTTCTTTTAAAGCCTGCCTGTAAATTAAAGGAGTAGAGGGAATAATGATAAGTCTTACATGTTTATCTTTTTTTCTTCCCTTTAATATCTTTGCAGCAATTCTTAAATCGGATAATCTTCCATTTGTACATGAGCCAATAAAGGCCTGATCTATTTTTATATCTTCTTTCGCTACTTCTGAAATGGGTTTTGTATTCTCAGGAAGATGTGGAAATGCTACCTGGGGTTCAATATTTGAAACATCTATCTCTATTATATCATCGTATTCTGCATCTTCATCGCTTTTGTAAAATACCCCATCTTTCACACCTCTTTCGCTTAGGTATTTTCTTGTTATGTCATCGGGTTCAACGATACCTGTTTTTCCTCCTGCTTCAATAGCCATGTTGCACATGGTAAATCTATCATCCATAGGGAGATTTCTAATAACAGGACCGGTAAATTCCATTACCTTGTACAACGCGCCACTTACTCCAACTTTTCCTATAGTGTATAAGATGAGGTCTTTCCCCATAACCCATTTTCCTCTCTTACCATTGTATATGAATTTTATGGTATGTGGCACCTTGAACCACAACATACCGGTGGCAAAGGCAAATCCAGTATCTGCACTTCCTACGCCCGTAGCAAATGCACCCAATGCACCTCCTGTGCAGGTGTGTGAGTCTGCTCCTGTAACCAGCATCCCCGGTTTTATCAATCCTCTTTCCGGTAAAAGGACATGTTCAATACCTGCCTCTCCTACCTCCCAATAATGGGGAATGTTATTTTGTTCTGCAAACTCTCTGACTGTTTTACACTGTTCAGCAGATTTTATATCCTTGTTGGGTGTGAAGTGGTCGGGGATGAGGGCTATCTTTTGTTTATCGTATATCTTTCCACCAATTCTTTTGAGAAAGTCTATGGAGATAGGAGCGGTAACATCGTTGGCAAATGCCAGATCCACACGGGCAAGTATTATCTCTCCTACATTCACATTTCCCCTTACGATGTGATCCTGCAAGATCTTCTGTGCAATTGTTAAACCCATTTTACACTCCTTTTTCCTTTACTTGAGCATCTATTACTGCAATTGCCGTCAGATCAGCAATAAAATCTGGAGAAGAGCCCATCTCTAATATGTGTGCCGATTTATTTAATCCTACTAAGATGGGGCCAATAGGATGAAAATTACCCATCTTATATACCAGCTTATAAGCGATATTTGCTGAATTCAAATCGGGAAATATAAGTACATTTACATCTTTTCCTTTTAAAGTGTTGAATGGATAAAATTTATCCCTCAGGATTCTATCTACTGCAATGTTTGCCTGCATTTCTCCATCCACTGTCAATGAAGGCTCAATTTCTTTTATTATTTTTGTGGCCTTCCTTACCTTATCCACCTGTGGATCTCCTCTGTTACTACCGAAGTTGGAGAAGGAAAGCATTGCTATTATCGGTTCTGTATTTGTAATTTCTTTGCAGAGATTAGCCGTTTCCATGGCGATGCAGGCCAGTTGTTCCGCTGATGGTTCAATAATCATTGTTGTATCGGCCAGGAAGTAAACCTTATTCCTTACAATCAGCATATATACACCTGCTACCACATTGTCTTTCTTTGCTCCTATGATCTTCAAGATAGGTTCGGCTACATAGGGATAATTATGGGGTTCACCTGCAACTATGGCATCTGCATCACCAAGCTTTACCATCATCGCACCGAAAAAGTACCGTCTGTATTTTACAAGGCGTTCTGCTTCCTTGTAGGTGATACCCTTTCTCTCTCTTAATCTGAAGTATTCCCCGATATATTTATCTGTATTCTCAGATGTAAGCGGATCTATTATCTCCACTTTTTCCAATAGGCTTTTGTGAATATCCAATTCTTCTAATCTTTTCTCTATATTTTCTCTTTCCCCTAAGAGAACAGGGTAAGCGATGCCTTCATCTGTGATAATCTTTATCGCTCTCAGTATTTCCTCTTCCTCGCTATCCGGAAAAACTACCTTTTTTGGATCTTCCTTTGCCCTGTTGTATATGGAGCGGGTTATTATTCTTACTTTATCTATGCGTGCCTCTAATTCTTCTTTGTATTTTTTTTCCTCTATCTTTTCAATCTGGGCTACACCGGATGAGATGGCTGCTTTTGCCACCGCCGGTGCGACATATTCCAGTGCCCGCGGATCAAAGGGTTTGGGTATGATATACTCTGGCCCAAACTTTAGTTTCTTCAATCCATATGCTTTTAAAACGGATTCTGGAACATCTTCCTTGGCTAATGTTGCTATTGCTTTTGAGGCTGCCATCATCATTTCATGATTTATGGTTTTTGCCCTTACATCTAATGCTCCCCTGAATATAAAAGGGAAAACCAGAACATTGTTTATCTGGTTGGGATAGTCAGACCTTCCCGTGCCCACTATAGCATCTGGGCAGGCATCTTTTGCGTCTTCATACTCTATTTCTGGAATGGGATTTGCCATGGCAAAGATAATGGGTGGTTTTCTCATCGTCCTTACCATTTCTTTACTGAGGATGTGAGGGGCAGATACACCCAGAAACACATCTGCTCCTCTTATTGCCTGTTCTAAGGTACGGTCTTGTGTTTCTACGGCAAACCTTTCCTTGTATGGATTCATATTCTCTTCTCTTCCTCTATAGATTACACCTTTACTGTCACAGACGATGATTTCATTTGCGCCCAATCTTCTAAAATAATCAGCACACGCCAGTCCTGCTGCCCCTGCACCACTTATAACAATCTTCACATCTTTAATATCTTTGTTTGCAATTTCCAACGCATTCAACAAAGCTGCTCCCGTTACAGTGGCTGTGCCATGCTGGTCATCGTGAAAAACGGGAATATTCATTATCTCTTTCAGTTTCTCTTCAATATAGAAGCATTCCGGTGCTTTTATGTCTTCCAGGTTTACGGCTCCAAATGTAGGCTCTAATCTTTTGACGGTGCATATCAGCTCATCGGGATCTTCTGTATTCAGTTCTATATCAAATACATCTATATCGGCGAACTTCTTAAATAAAATCCCTTTTCCTTCCATAACCGGTTTTGCAGCTAACGCCCCGATGTTTCCCAGACCCAGAACAGCGGTACCATTGGTGATTACAGCGACTAAGTTTCCCTTAGCGGTATACTTGAATACGTTTAATGGGTTTTGCTCTATAGCTGAAGATACAGATGCTACCCCGGGAGTATAAGCCAGGCCCAAATCCCTTTGTGTTTTGAAGGGTTTTGTGGCAATGACCTCTATTTTTCCCGGTTTCCCTGTTTCATGATAGATTAATGCCTCTTTTTCATCTAAGTCTTGCGATCTCACCATCTCCTCCATATCGTATTTATGTTGTGGAATAATATCATAAAAAGGTGTATTTTAAAATAGTGAGCTTGACAAAAATCTGTGTCAAGTATATCTTCGTTACACTAAAGGGGTTTTATAGTGATTCAATCCTTGCCCGGGTTTAAGGACATTTTACCTGCAGAGATAAGAAAATGGCAATTCGTGGAAAATATATGCAGGGATATTTTTGAGTCCTTTGGTTATCAAGAGATTAGATTTCCTGTACTGGAAAAAGCACAGTTGTTTTCTCGCAGTGTAGGCAATGATACGGATATTGTGCAAAAAGAGATGTATACCTTTAAGGATAAAGGTGACCAATCTGTTACATTGAGACCTGAAGGCACAGCTTGCGTAGTAAGAGCACTTATACAACACAATTTGATCTATAAGGGTATGCATAAATTTTATTATGTTGCACCCATGTTCAGATATGAGCGTCCTCAGAGAGGCAGACTCAGGGAATTTCATCACCTGGGAGTGGAAGCATTTGGAGACCCATCTCCTTATGTAGATGCAGAAATAATGGAGATAAATATGGAGATATTGAAAAAGCTCAATGTGGATGTTAGAGTAGAGATAAACAATATTGGTTGTAAAAAATGCAGACCTTTATATATCAAGGTGTTGAAAGAATATTTAATGGAAAAAAAGGGACTTTTATGTGAAGATTGTCAGCGAAGATTAAATACAAATCCTCTGCGTGTATTGGATTGTAAAAAGGAATCGTGCAGAAAGGTTACAGCTTCTGCACCATCTATACTGGATTATGTCTGCAATGAATGTAAGAATCATTTTAACGAAGTTCAGAGGTTACTCACCAAGATGAAGGTAGATTTTGTGGTTAATGATAAGATAGTGCGGGGTTTGGATTATTACACGAGTTTTGTTTTTGAGATTATCAGTGACAGGTTGGGTGCACAGGGAACAGTATCGGCTGGTGGAAGATACAATGATTTGGTGGAAGAGTTGGGAGGCAGTCCTACCCCTGCCTGTGGTTTTGCAGCTGGTGAAGAAAGGATCATAGAACTTTTTGATTATAAGGAAGATGACAGGTTTGTAGATGCAGTGGTTGTTCCAGTAGGCAAAGATGCGATGGACTTTTCTTTTTTCTTAACGGAAAATTTAAGAAAAGAATATATAAGGAGTGAATTTATCTCCTCGGGGAGTTTGAAATCTGCTTTGAGGAAGGCAAACAGATGGAAGGCGAAGTGGGTTTTGATCATTGGAGAGGATGAGATGAAGGAAGATATGGTTAGTTTAAGGGATCTGGAAAGGTCGGTGCAGAAAAAGGTAAAGGTGAAGGATGTAATATCTGTGATAAGGCGGGGGTTAGATGAGTAAAGGGGTTAAGGGATTTGTAAGAACTCACTGGTGTGGAGACCTGACAAAGGATTTAGTGGGAAAAGAGGTTACGCTTTGTGGGTGGGCGCAGAGTCAGAGGGATCACGGTGGTATTGTATTTGTAGACTTGAGGGATAGAAAAGGTATAGTGCAAACCGTTTTTGATCCCGGGACAAGTGAAAAATGCAGGTTTGCTCATAAGATACGTAATGAGTATTGTATAGCAATAAGGGGTAGGGTAGAAATGAGACCTCCAGGGACCGCTAACCCCCATCTAAGAACAGGTGAAATAGAAGTGCTGGTTTATGATTTTGAAATCCTTTCCACCTCCCTGCCCACTCCATTTTTGATAGAGGATGATGTAAGAGCAGGGGAAGATGTAAGGCTTAGATATAGATACCTGGATTTGAGAAGAAAGAGGATGCAGAAAAATATTATTGTCAGATATGAGGTTGTTAAGGCAGTGAGGGACTTCTTAGACAAACAGGGATTCATAGAGATAGAAACTCCTATTTTAACGAAGAGTACACCGGAAGGAGCCAGGGATTATCTCGTTCCCAGCAGAGTGAATCCAGGAAAATTTTATGCTCTTCCTCAATCTCCTCAATTGTTTAAACAGCTCTTGATGGTTTCAGGTTTTGAAAGGTACTTTCAGATTGCCCGCTGTTTTAGAGATGAGGACCTGCGAGCAGATAGACAACCAGAATTTACACAGATAGACCTGGAGATGTCATTTGTGGGAGAAGATGACATCATGGAGGTCTGTGAAGG
>JAGGSF010000025.1 GCA_021159235.1 Deltaproteobacteria bacterium
AATGTGGGTGTGGACAGGTTCATAAAGGAGAAGTTGCCGTTTTTATCCGGTTTAAATACGCATATCATAGTCAATATATACGGTGAGAAAATTGAAGAATACCTGAAGATTGCTGAAAGACTGGACGAAATGGATGGGATTTCTGCCATTGAAGTAAACGTGTCCTGTCCCAATGTGGAGAAAGGAGGCATAGAGTTTGGCAAGGACAAAGAGGTGGTGTTTGCCCTTGTTTCGTCTTTAAAGGAGATAACGAATATTCCCATTTTTGTGAAACTTACACCCGAGAGTGATGTCTTATCGGTGGCAAGAGAGGCGGAGAGAGCCGGTGCAGATGCAATAACGCTTATCAATACTATTCCTGCCATGGTGATAGATGTAGAAAAGAAAAGACCGTTTCTGGCAGCTAAAAAAGGGGGGCTTTCCGGTCCCTGTATATATCCTGTTGCCTTGAGGATGGTGTATGATGTTTATGAAAAGGTAAATGTTCCCATAATCGGTTCAGGAGGCATTTACAATACAGATGTGGCCTTGCAATACATGATGGCAGGGGCATCCCTTATTCAGATAGGCACCGCAAATCTTGTAAATCCCCGTGTATCCTTGAAGATAATAGAAGGATTAAAAAAATATGCAGAAATTGAAAATATCAATATTTCTGATATTGTGGGTATTGCTCATACCTCCTGTTAATGCAGAGGATTTGAATTTTTCTGAAGGAAGATTTATCCAGACTACCTACAATCCCTTTTACGAAGAAAAGACAATAAGTAAAGGCTATTTAAAGATAGGTGATTTTATCACTCTTGATTATGGGAAAGAGAAGATCATCATAAAAGATAAACATCTGTACCATAAGGTGGGAGAAAAAACGGAGATATATGAGCTTCCAGCATGGGCGGAGGTGTTGTATATTCTATGGAAGGAAAAGAAGAATATAGATACATTCTTTTTAAGAAAAGAGGAAAATGGAAAAACTGTTTTAAAGCCAAAGAAGAAATGTCCTATATATTCTATTTCTTTAAAGACAAAGGGAAATAAAATCACATTCCTCTCCGTGGAAGATATATATGGAAATATAAATGCCTTTGAATTTGAGAATGCGAATAAATAAAAAAAGAATTTCAGCCTCTGGATTTTACGGATTTCTAAGATAAGCTACGAAGAAAAGAAATAAAAATATTTATATCTTAATTGTCTTAATCCGTCTTAATCCAGGTAATCCCGAAGCTAAGAGAAGCATTTCAGATATTTTTACTCAGCAGGAGCAGAGTTCTTGATTTTTTTCAGGGAAAATTCGTTTTCACTTTTAGAGATCAGAATGGATGGTTTTTTGTTTAGATCTTTTACACAGTAAAAGTAAAAATAACATCTTTCAAGTTCAGATAATCCCCTGGTTTTTATGTTTACATCCATGTTCCTAATTGTCTTACAGATATCATGACAATATTTGAATTTGTCTTTATGGAATGGATGAGGATAAAAGATGATTGCCAGTATATATGGGAAAGCAAGAAAACAGATGATTTTTACAAATGTTTTTCCCATATTCAATCCCTTTATACTCAATGCACAAAGTATAGCAAATGCAGGGTAAAGATAGTACAGATAACGAGTGAATTTCTCCTTTGGCACATTTATAATGACAAAAACGAAGATTATGTAAATAAATATTGCTTTCCACCAATCGTTCTTTACAAACACCTTCTTTTTAAAGAAAAGATAAACACCCATTATAAAGAATGGCAAACCTGGCCAGAAGTTTGTTAAAAGTCTGTAGAAGTAGAATATATAGTTTCTCTTTTCTCCTTCAGATAGCGTTCCTGTGATTCTTTCCCCGATTTGATGCCCGAAAAATTCTGTAAAAAACGGTCTATTTTCTATCCATTGGTATATATACCAGGGAAAGGAGATAAAAACAGCAATAAAAAGTCCTACAAGAAATTGCAAGGAAACAAATCTAAAGTCTCTTTTTAAAAGGCAGAATATTAAAAACGACAGAATTCCCAATAAAGCCAGTGGCCCTTTTGTAAGGATACCCAATCCTAAGGGAATGCCAGAAAGGATAAAGTACTTTTTGCCTTTCATCAGGAGATAAAAGTTTAAAAGGATAAAGAATGTGAGGATACTTTCCATCCTCACAATGGTGGTAAGTCTTAGAACATGCCAGTTTATTACAAAAAATAAAGCGGCAACAAGTGCATAGATCTTCTCTTTGAATATCTCTTTTCCCATTATGTAGATGAGGAATGCATCAAAGATACCAAATAAAGCAGGGAAAAATCTAGCAGAAAAGGCGGATATACCAAAGATTTTGTAAGATATGGCAATTAACCAGAAATAAAGAGGAGGTTTTTTTAAGTACGGTTCATAGCACAGACTTAAATTTAGCCAATCTTTGGTGAAGATTATTTCTTTTGATACGAGCGCATGTTTTAAAGGATCGCCACTTAAATATGGTTCCCAGATGCGGGCAAAAAACAGAATAAAACTTAAAGAGAAGAGGATGAAGAGATATTTCTTCTCTTCACCCATTTATCCGCATTTTTGGCTTATGGGTTGCATTCTCTTCCTTTTTAACCCTGATGATTCTGTTTTTCTCATCAACCAGAACAACCGTTGGTTTATAAGATTTTGCTTCTTCTTCATCCATCATGGCAAAGCTGGCAATGATTATCTTGTCTCCTACATTTACTCTCCGTGCTGCTGCACCGTTCAAGCAGATAATACCACTACCTCTTTCTCCTTTTATGGCATATGTCTCAAAGCGGTTGCCATTATCTATATTCCACACCCAAACCCTTTCGTTTTCATATATATTTGCTTTTTCCATTAAATCTTCGTCAATGGTAATGCTACCTTCATAATTTAAATCGGCATCTGTCACCGTTGCTCTGTGAATCTTTCCTACGAGCATCATCCTCATCATTTTAAACCCCCTTACATCCAGATATTGTCAATAAGTCTGGTTTTACCTACAAATACCGCTAAAGAAATCAATGTCTTACCTGTTTCTATATGTTTCAAAGGTTTTAAATCATCTGTCCGATTTATACTGATATAGTCAATACGGGTAAAGGGATAGGAAGAGATGATCTTTTCCATATTCTGAATGATGGTTTTAGTATCAAGGGTTCCTTTCTCTACCATCTGTCTGGCTTTTTTTAAAGCCTTGTATAAACATACGGCGCTTTTTCTTTCTTCCTCATTTAAATACCTGTTTCGTGAGCTCGTTGCCAGTCCATCCTGTTCTCTTACTATGGGCATGGGAACAATTTCTACATCCATGTTTAAGTCTTCCACCATCTTTTTAACCACGATGAGCTGTTGTGCATCCTTTCTCCCGAAGTATGCTCTATCCGGTTTTACAATGTTGAACAGTTTACATACCACGGTTGTAACCCCTTTAAAAAACAGAGGGCGAGATGCACCTTCCAGAACCTGCGTCAGTTTTTCTACATTTACATGGGTTTGAAAATCTTCTGGATACATATCTTCTTCCGAGGGGAAAAATAATATATCTACACCTGCTTTTTCTGCTAACTCTTCATCCCTTTTTCTATCTCTGGGATAGGTGTCAAAGTCTTCACCTTCGGCAAACTGTAATGGATTGACAAATACACTCATCACTACAATATCATTCTGTTCTTTAGCTTTCCGGGCTAAACTCAGATGCCCTTCATGCAGAAAACCCATAGTGGGAACAAAACCGATGGTTTTATCTCTCTTTAGATCCTTGCTCAGTTTTTGCATCTCTTTTACATCTTCAACAATTTTCATAGATAGCTGTGTTCCTCATCCGGGAATATGCCTTTTTTTACCTCATCGATATATTGTCTGACTGCTCTTACTGCATCCTGCTTCAGGTGGGCGTATCTCTTAACAAATTTAGGTTTGAATTCTTCAAATAAACCCAATAGATCATGGAAGACGAGTACCTGTCCATCGCAAAGTTTTGATGCTCCAATGCCGATTGTAGGTATACTCACACTTTCTGTGATTTCTTTTGCCACTGAAAGTGGCATTGCTTCCAAGACGATGGAAAAAACTCCAGCTTCCTGCAAATATTTTGCATCCTCTATTATTCTTTTTGCCTCTTCTTGTTTCCTTCCTCTCACTCTATATCCACCAAAGATATTTATAGACTGGGGTGTTAATCCTAAGTGACCCATAACGGGAATACCGCAGGATACAATAGCTTTTATTCTATCTACGAATTCCCTTCCACCTTCCAGTTTTACCGCTTCCGCTCCACCTTCCTGAATAAGTCTTCCTGCATTTTTTACAGCTTCTTCCACCGATACCTGATAGGACATAAACGGCATATCTCCTACCACAAGCGCCCTTTTTGTTCCATTTTTAACCATACGGGTATGATATATCACATCATCTATGGTTACTGGCAGGGTGCTGGATCTACCCTGCATTACCATACCTAAGGAATCGCCCACCAGGATGATATCTATACCCGCTTCGTCTACAATCTTTGCCCCTGTAAAATCGTAAGCGGTGATCATGCTTATCTTTTCACCCTTTTCTTTCATTGAGATAACTTTCGGAATGGTAACCTTATCTCCGCTCATTTTTCCCCTTAAAAACAAAAAAAGCTCTGACACGACACCGCATCAGAGCTTTGAATTTCTTATCATCTCCGATCGGGTGTCTCAGACTGCCCGTCTTATCTCTTTTAATTCCTCTCCTCCAACAGCTTCCACAAGTTCTGCTATCCCTCTCTTCGAGATGGGATGCACAATCTCTTTATTTAATTCCATCAATGGAAGGAGCACAAAGGCCCGCTTTTCCATCCATGGATGAGGAATAGTTAAATCCTCAGTATTCAAGATTATATTCTCAAAGAGTATAATGTCAATGTCAATTATGCGTGGTCCCCATTTTTTATCTCTTTTTCTACCCATCTTTGTCTCTATGGTTTGTATTAAACGAAGTAGCCCTGCTGGTTCATAGTTTGTGTTTATCTGAGATACGCAGTTGTAAAAATCTGGCTGGTTGATGTATCCCCAGGGTTTTGTTTCATAGAATGAAGAGGTGTGAACCACTTTCACATTTTTATCATCATCAAGAAGCTTTAGTGCTCTTTTTATGTTTTCCTCTTTTAAACCTATGTTTGAACCCAGTGAAAGATATACCTGTTTATAATGCATATGATATACGCTCCATAGCCTCTTTCAGTCTTTCTTTGTTTTGGGTGATACTCAAACGTATATATCCTTCTCCTTCTTTGCCGAAGCCTACGCCCGGAGTAACCACAACACCACACCTTTCCAGCAAAGATTTTGCAAATGAAGTGGAATCTTTGCCTACTTTTATCCAGAAGTAGAATGTTGCCTCTGGCTTTCTATATGAAAAACCCAGTTTTTTCAAATATTCATCCACCAGGTCTCTTCTCTCTTCATAGATACCCCTTATAGCAGGTGTTATCTCCTCTTCGTGATTTAATGCTTCTCTGCCTGCTTCCTGAACAGCTTGAAATACACCTGAATCTATATTCGTTTTTACCCTTCCCAGTCCTTCTATAATTTCACTGTTTCCTACCGTAAAACCTATTCTCCATCCCGTCATATTGAATGTCTTGGATAGAGAATGAAACTCTACACCTACCTCCTTTGCTCCTTCAATTTCCAGAAAACTTATGGGCTTTTTGTTGTCAAAGTAGAGTTCAGAATAGGCATTATCGCCAGCTACGATAAAATTGTGTGTTTTTGCCAGAGAAACTACATCTTTGTAAAAGTCCTCAGTAGCACAGGCAGAGGTAGGATTGTTGGGATAATTCAGAAACATAATCTTTGTTTTTCCCAGTATATCTTCTGGTATGTCACCTAAGGCAGGCAGAAAATCATTTTCTTCAAGAAGTGGCATGGTATATGGTGTTCCTCCTGCAAAGTATGTAGCGGGAGCGTATACAGGATAGGCAGGAGAGGGAACAAGCACTATATCACCATTGTTTACAAAGGCAAGTGGCAGATGAGCTATACCTTCCTTTGAACCAATGAGTGTTAGAATCTCTGTCTCTGCATCAAGTTCTACATTGAATCTCCTCTTATACCATGAAGCTACTGCTCTTCTAAAGGAAAGCATGCCTTTGTAGGTGGGGTAGCGGTGATTTTCTCTTTCCTCCAATGCTCTTTTTGCTATTTCTATTATGGGTTTTGGTGTAGGTATGTCTGGGTCGCCTACACCTAAGTCAATTACATCCACTCCTTTATTTTGAATCTCCTGTTTTAATCTATCCAATTCTGCAAATAGATAGGGTGGAATTTCCTTTAATCGATGAGCAACTTCAAACATTCAAATCCTCCTTCAGGATCTTTTCAATCTTTCCTATATTTTTTCCTCTGCGCACAACCTCTATTTTTTTATCCAGCTTAATTATAGTGGAAGGCAAACTGTATTTATCTCCATCATCTATGATTAGATCTACCTTCTCTCCAAACACCTCTATGATATCCTTTATACGAAACAGGGATTTTTTTCCAGAGATATTTACACTGGTAGAGGTTATAGGACCTGCTCTTCTTACCAGCTCTTTTAGAAAATCCGTGTTAGCACATCTTACAGCAACATATCCGTTTTCCTGCACATAAGAAGAGAATATCTTTTCTGTAAAAAACAAAAATGTGGAGGAGAGTGGTGAGAGCTTGTATATGAGGTTTTTTTGCCTGTCTGTAAAATCCTTTAATGAAAAGATGAAATCTAAGTTGGCGATAAACAAGAATGGTTTCTGACTGCGTTCTTTTATTTCATAGATTCTTTTATTTGCTTTTTCATCCTGGACTCTCGCTCCAAGACCATACAGGGTATCGGTGGGATAGATGATAACGCCACTATTTTTCAGGACTCTTTCTACATTTTCTATATCATCTATCTTCACAACATCGGCCATGAAATGTAGAGGGGTGAGTAGTGGGACTTGAACCCACGACCACCAGGGCCACAACCTGGTGCTCTACCTCTGAGCTATACTCACCATGTTTTTTAATATACTGTGAGTATCAATAAGTGTCAAGGTTTCCATCCTCAGGTAATTCTAAGTGTGTGGACAGTATCTTCCTTGCCTCTTGAATGATTGCCTTATAATTTTGTAATACCTTATTTTTGCCTGATTTAATGTAATTCTTCAAGCTTTTGTCTATAGATGAAGGAATTTCTTCTTCATCCAGGACTTTAACAAATCCATTTGGCAACACTAAAACATCCACTATCAAATCTCGCCACACAAATTTTTGTTTGGATAAGTATAGAGAATCAGCAATATTAAAATAGTAAACTGTTGTGTTTTTATCAAACCACATATACAGATTATAAGGCTTATCCATCCAGTAAAATCCATAGGACACCGTCCCGGGGTGAATTATAATATCTTCAATCTTAAATTCTTTATTAAATACATATTTTAAAATTCCAAAACCTTCTTCAACATGTATCAATTCACACCTGTAGATGACTTCGCCTCCTGTAAGAAGGCGTTTTACTTCCTTACAATGCATTTTAAAAAATATAACATTTATATTTTCAAAATAAAAT
>JAGGSF010000039.1 GCA_021159235.1 Deltaproteobacteria bacterium
TAAGCAAATTAAATACCCTTTAAAAAAATGATAAAATGCCTATTATTATGTTAATGTTAAATATAAGTTTTAAGTTTTGTGTTCTAAAGTCTACGACCAGGAGGCAAAAGCAACAATGCATAAGTAGAAACTGTCCTTAGAAGGAAGAAAGCAGAGGGAGGTGTTTAATGAAAGTAGTCGTGCTGGAACCTCTAAAGTGTACAGGCTGCAGAGCATGTGAGTATGCCTGTTCATTTGCCCACACAGGCTTATTCAATCCATTGGATTCCCGTATCAAAATCAATACATTTTTAGAAGACCTGAGTTTTATTCCCTCAATCTGCATGCAATGTGAAGAACCTTACTGTATGGAGGTATGTCCTACCGGAGCACTTACCAAAAATGCAGAAACGGGCGTTGTTGAGTTTGAAAGAAACAGGTGTATCGGATGTAAACAGTGTATCATCGCATGTCCGTGGGGATCGATAAAATTGAATCACACTGGCAGAGAAATCATCAAATGCGATTATTGTGGTGGGGATCCAGAATGCATAAAGGTATGCGCCGCAAGAGCGCTTACCTTTGAAGAAGTGGAAGACATGGTAACAGCTAAACAAAAGAAGGTTGCCACCAAGTATAAAGAGATTGCAAAGGAGATAGCAAGGGGGGTGAACCCATGATCAAAGGTGGTTATCAAGGCAAAATCCTCAGGGTAAATCTTACTAATGGAAATGTAAAGATAGAAGATATCAATGAAGAATGGGCAAAAAAATACATTGGTGGAAGAGGATATGGAACACGAATTATATATGAAGAAGTAGATCCAGCGGTAGACCCTCTTTCAGAAGATAACAAGGTAATTATTGCCACCGGCCCGCTTGATGGAACATTAGCTCCTTCATCGGGAAGAGTTATGGTTATCACAAAAGGAGCGTTGAATGGTGCAATTGCCTGTTCAAACTCAGGCGGTCATTTTGGCCCTGCGCTTAAACAAACAGGTTACGATATGATAATACTGGAGGGAAAAGCAAAAGAACCTGTTTATCTGTGGATAAACAAAGGAAAAGTGGAGATAAGGAATGCAGGAAATTTATGGGGAAAACCTGTAAATGAGGCCGATAAGCTAATGAGAAAAGAAACGCATCCAGAAGCAGAGACAATGGTGATAGGTCCTGCAGGAGAAAAACTTTCATTGATTGCAAATGTTATGTTCAATGGTCATAGAGCAGCTGGAAGAACAGGTGTAGGTGCGGTAGTGGGCAGCAAGAATCTAAAAGGAATTGCTGTAAGGGGAAATCTTGATATAAAGGTGGCTGAGCCAGAAAAATTCATGGAAGCAGTATACGAGACAAGAGATATTCTCAGTAAAGATGCATTCTCTGGTGGCGGTGGAGCGAAATATGGAACTGCAGTGCTTGTAAATGTAATTAACGGCATCGGAGGACTGCCCACAAGAAACGCACAGGATGCATACTTCCCAGAAGCGGAAAAAATCAGTGGAGATGCACTTGCAAAAAACAATCTTGTAAGGAATGAAGGCTGTGACAATTGCCCAATTGCATGCGGAAGAGTAACAGAAATAAGAGAGGGAAAATACAAAGGAGAAAAAGGGACAGGACCTGAATACGAATCAATATGGGCACTGGGAGCAATGTGTGGTGTCTCCGATCTAAATGCTATTGTTATGGCAAATTATCTCTGTGACAGATATGGGCTGGATACAATCTCAGCCGGTGCTACTGTCGCCTGTGCAATGGAGTTATATGAAGGGAGATACATACCAAAGGAAGATGCACCAGTTCCACTTCAATTTGGCTCAGGTGATGCACTGATAGAGACGATAAAACTAATGGGAGAACAGAAAGGAAAACTTGGTAAGCTATTAGCACAGGGCTCTTACAGACTTGCAGAACACTACGGTCATCCTGAACTTTCCATGAGCGTAAAAAAACAGGAATTTCCCGCTTATGACCCCAGAGCCATTAAGGGCATCGGATTGGAGTATGCAACAAGTAATAGGGGCGCCTGTCATGTAAGAGGCTATACAGTTGCAGCAGAAGTTTTAGGTAATGTTGACAGGCTGAAATATGAAGGTAAAGCCGAGCTTACCAAAACATTTCAGGATTTAACCGCTGCTCTTGATTCAACCGGCATATGTCTATTTACAACATTCGGACTGGTTGGAAAAAATATCGCAGCACTTTACTCCACTGCAACAGGATTTGAATGTGATGAAAAAGAATTCCTGAAGATTGGTGAAAGAATATGGAATCTTGAAAAGCTCTTCAACTTAAAAGCAGGATTTACACGAAAGGACGATACATTACCACTTAGAATTTTAAAAGAGCCTATAAAAACAGGTCCATCAAAGGGAGAAATAGAAGAACTTGATAAAATGTTAGATGATTATTATAAGGTAAGAGGCTGGGGTAAGGATGGTGTTCCCATGAAGGAGAAATTAGAAGAACTTGAATTATCTGATCTAATATGAGACACATAATTGTAGGTGCAAGCATAGCGGGATTGTCTGCTGCAAAAAAGATAAAGGAAATTAGTCCAGAAGATGAAGTAGTAATTGTTTCAGGAGAAAAGGTAAAACCATACGGCAAAATGACCCTTACTTACCTTCTTTCTGGAGAAGTTGCAGCAGAAAATTTCTATCTTGATGTTCCCGGTGGAATAGAACTTCTGTTAAACAAAAAGGTTGTAAAAATAGACCCGGGTAAGAGAACTGTTATAACTGATTCCAACGAGGAATTTTCTTATGATAAACTACTTATTGCAACCGGTGCACATGCGTATATTCCAGAGATACCCGGCAGTACATTCCCCTCAGTCTTTTCGGTGAGAAATCTTGAAGATATAGAGAAAATAAAAAGTAGAATCAAACAATCCAATGAAAAAAGAGTGATACTCTCGGGTGCGGGGCTTATAAATACGGAAATTGGTGACGCACTGTTTAAAATCGGCATTCCCATCACCTATGTTATTCATTCCAATAGAGTTCTTTCCCAAATTATTGATGAAGAAGCATCAAGAATTGTAGAAAAAAGGCTTTTAAAACAGGGAATTGAAGTGCTCAAAGGCGAAAGCATTAAAGAAATAGAAGAAAAAGATGGGGTAACCTTTGCAACACTTGAATCAGGAAAAGTACTCAAAGGATCCTGTGTTATTTTTGGAAAAGGCGTAAGACCAAATACAGATCTTCTCAAAGACTCGAAAATCAAAACAAACAGAGGAATTCTTGTCGATGAACATCTTGAAACAAATGCAAGGAATATATATGCTGCAGGAGATGTGGTGGAAACAAAAGATATTGTTTACGGCGATAGGCGACTGCATGCACTCTGGCCAGTAGCAGCCGAACAGGGGAAAATTGCAGGAGCAAATATGGCTGGAGTGCCGCTCACCTATCCAGGCGATGTATCAAGGAACACTCTCACCGTCTTTGGAATGACCATATTCACAGGAGGCATGAGCAGAGAGGGTAAATTTGATGTGTATAGAAAAATGGAAAATGGCGAATACAGGAAAGTAATTTTAAAGGATGGAAAACTTAAAGGTTTTATATTTACGGGAGAGGTTGATAACCCTGGAGTCTATATTTACATAATGAAAAATGAGATTGAAGTAGACAAACTTGAAAGTCCTCTTCTCTATGGGAGTATATCTTTTTCGGATTTGCATTCGCCTGCAAGGATACGAACCTTTCAATGAAAAACAAAGAGATAAAAAATTCTCATCCTTTTATCATTAAAAACTGCATGCTCACCACAATTGCAACGGGAGAAAAAGCAGAAAGTTTAAGAGAATTAAGGGACAAATTAATGGACATTCATCCAGGTAGTGTATACTACCATTTCTGGGGTGGGCTTTTATCTCCTCGCTTTGAAGAACCAGAATTTAACAACGATTTTGCAGCCTGGGCTTACCGTGCTCTGCGCGATCCAGTTCTGGCTGAAAGATTGGCCATGATTGACCCCACACCCTTTGCCGACATAGAGGATTTACGCCAGGAAGTAATAGAGGTAATAGAAGAGAGATTGTATGAAACAGAAATAGTGCCGGTGGTAAAACCTGATGAAGCGTTCTGCTTCATCAGGTCACAAATTGTTATCTTTGATACCTACAGACGCCTCATAGAACCAAAAGAACTTGCCTCAGTTGTCCCCACTCTATCCGGAGGAAGTATCTTTTACCATTTCATCGATGCCAGAAGGCGCACCGATGAAAGAATCGATGATTTTCGCGCCTGGCTTAAAGGATTCGGCAATACATATAATGACCTGTGCGATATGCTCGCTGCCGTTGACCCTTACTTCACCACCCTGGTTGAATTGCGAAAAACCCTCTCAAAGATATTTAAAACCTATTTTGGGGAAGATGAAAAAGCTTGACCTCTACACCAGTATAGTAGGTAAGGATGTTATAGAGGAACTCCATCAATTAGCTGGTCTTTTGAAAGGAAGGAAGGTTGTTCACGTCAATTCTACTCGAAAAGGCGGTGGTGTGGCAGAAATTCTGAGAAGATTGGTGCCTTTGATGTGTGAACTGGGGATCAAAACCAAATGGAAGGTCATAACCGGTGATGATGATTTTTTCAAATGCACAAAAAGTATGCATAATGCTCTTCAGGGCAACCCGATAGACATCCCTGAATCTCTCTTGAGAATATACGAAAAAACAAATGCTCAAAATGCAGAAGTTTTGAGAAAAGAACTTGAAGAAGCGGATATTGTATTTATTCATGACCCTCAACCTGCTCCCCTTATAAAATTCTGCCCAGATAGGAGAGGAAAATGGATCTGGCGATGTCACATAGATATTAGTAGACCACAAAGACATATCTGGAAATACTTGAGAAATTTTGTAGTGGATTACGATGCCAGCATTTTTTCTATCGTCAACTTCGCACAGAGATTACCTCACCCTTTATACATTATTCCACCCAGCATCGACCCTTTAAGTGAAAAAAATAAAGATTTAGATGCTAAGGAAGTCTATTCGGTCTATGATGGATTGGGAATAGATATGGGGAATCCCATTATACTACAGGTGTCTCGTTTTGACCGATTCAAAGACCCCGTAGGTGTTATTCAATCCTATAGACTTGTAAAGAATTTTACACCTTCTGCACAACTCGTGCTGGCAGGAGGTCCAGCAACAGACGACCCTGAAGGAAAAGTTGTATTAGAGGAGGTAAAAACAGCAGCAGGAGATAACCCTAACATCCACATCCTGTTGTTGCCTCCCGAATCGGATAGAACAATCAATGCTTTGCAACGAGGAGCAGATATTGTTCTCCAAAAATCTATAAAGGAAGGTTTCGGATTGACGGTAACGGAAACGATGTGGAAGGGTAAACCTGTCATTGGCGGCAATACAGGTGGTATTAGACTTCAGGTTATCAACCATCACACGGGTTTTCTCGTCAACACCCCCGAAGGTGCAGCTCTGCGTGCCCGCTATCTGCTGCACCATCCCGAGAAAATTAAAGAAATGGGATATAAAGCCAAAGAGTTTGTCAGAGCAAATTTCCTGATAACACGACATCTAAGAGACCATCTAACCTTGATGATCAGCATACTTTATGGTGTTAAAGAAAGAATTGAGTTGTAATTTTTCAATTCGTTTTTAAAAGCGAACAGCTTTTATCCGGACCCAATGGATCTTTTGTAGTTGAATAAGCATAAGCCCTGCATCCACCGCCGCAAATCTTGTAATACTTACAACTCTTGCACCTCTCTTTAATAGGTGCTGCATCCCTTAAACTATTAAACAGCGGACTATTGGTCCATATGTCCATAAAAGGCCTATCTTTCACATTGCCTGCCACTGGTTCATAAGGTGAAAACATACAGGGAGAAACGATACCATTGGGCTGAATATTGCAATAGTACCTGCCCGCTGGACACCCACCGAACATACTTAAAAACGGTCTGACTACAGCATTCTTTACACTGGCATTGAAAAATGTGGTGATGGGGAAACACAAACCGGTTATAGGCTTATAATCTTCCTTTCTCGCCTTTTTTATTTGAGAAGTAATCACTTCAAAATGTGGTGTCTCGCAAACGATATCAATATCCACCTCATCTATCTTTTCTGCCAATTTTTTATAGAGCCTCCATCTGGTTTGAGGATCAATATCATACTCCAATATTTCATCTGCTCTTCCCACAGGAATAAAGGGAAAAATAACGATACGATGAGCCCCAAGTTCCTGAGAAAAATCAATCAACTCAAACGCCTCATCTATATTGTACTTATGCATCGTGACACCAATAGCCGTAACTATACCTACTTCATTCAAGTTTTTTACAGCCTGAACCGCTTTTTCCCAGGAGCCCTTCACCCCTCTAAATTCATCATGCGTTTCTGGATTTATACCATCTATACTCACCTGAGCATAATCAAGACCATTTTCCTTCAATTTCAAAGCCATGTCTTTATCAATAAGCGTTCCATTTGTATCTATGGACACAAATACATTGTAGCTTTTTGCAATTCTCAAGGCATCAAAAAAATGGGGATACATTAACGGTTCTCCACCAGAGAAGGTTATAGATGATAGCCCTGCTTCGCCCAACTCTTTTACCACCTCTAACTTTCTCTCATCACTCATCTCGTCCGGGAGAGGGTTGCCTGCTCTCTGAAAACAATGCTTACATTTAAGATTACATACATTGCTCAAATTATAAACAACAGAAAATGGAGCCCTGATCTTTAAGGGTTCCTGATACCCATACATCTGAACACCCTGCAGTGAATTTACAAACAACTTCCTAACACTACAATCCTTCATGCTTTCCTTCACTATATTGGAAGGAAATCCTAAAAACTTCTCTGCCAGAGCAAGAAGAGTGGTCAGGGTTTTAATATCCCTATTTTCTCCTGTTTCTGCCCACAGGGATAATTTCTGTTCCAAATTACCGGTATCGATGTTTCTGACCAATCTATCTACTGCCATCTTTTTCATAAACTGCGTAAAAGTCGCCATCTCCATCCCCCAAAAAATTCTATCTTTTTTACAGTGGATTATAACGGTAAAAATGCCTCAAAGCAAGAGAAAATTAAAAGATATGAACGGCAGAGGCTTTAAAGGTAATATAAGCTGTCTCTCCTTCCCTTAGTTGCATATTCTCTAAAGACTGCCTGGTTATCATAATCTTGAATGGAATACCTGTATCCACTGTTACTTTAGCAGTTGCCCCCGAATTTACTATTCTTACTATTTTCCCCTTCAATGAGTTTCTGGCGCTGGATTTAAACGGTTGTTTGGAAATCAAGATTTCCTCCGGCCTAACAGAAACAAACACCTCCCCAGATTTCTTACCGGTAGAAAAGATATCTACACCATCTACATTGATATGAGCGGAACCATTTTCTACAATAGATTTTCCTCTGAATAGATTTTCTACTCCCACAAAATTCGCCACAAATTCACTGTTGGGTTTTCTGAATATCTCCTCCGGCCTGCCTACCTGAATAATTCTTCCCTCATTCATCACAGCCACTCTATCTGCAAGGGAAAATACCTCTTCAAAATTGTGCGTCAC
>JAGGSF010000049.1 GCA_021159235.1 Deltaproteobacteria bacterium
AACCAAAGAAACAATCAGATAAAACAATTTTTTCATTTCTTCCTCCTCTAAAAAGAATTAACTTAATGTTAACTATGTTTCTTTAGGTGTCAAGTTTGACACCATCAAAGCAGCAGAGTAAAATGAACAGATGCGAATAAAGATAACCCTCACAGGCAGAGAAAAGGTGTTGTTACCTGCTGGTTTCAATGAGTATATACAGGCCTTAATCTATAACCATATTGATGAAGATCTGTCTCTTATATGCATAATAAAGGGTTTTGTTTTGAGAAGAGAAGCTTTAAATTGTTTGTCTTTTCCTCTATTCTTGAAAAGGGCATCTTTAATAAAAGCACAAAAACATTTACCTTCCCAAAAGAGATCAATTTCTACATCTCATCCCCCGTGGATTGGATACTGGAACAGATTGCCACAAACATCATAAAAAGCAAGGTAGTAACGCTGGGAGAAAATGAACTCCAAACCTCATCCATTGCCATTGTAAAACGCAGTGAAATAAAGGAAAATAGTATAAGGATAAATGCAATCACGCCCATTGAAACCCATTCCACTTTTATAAAACCGGACGGAAAGAAAATTACACATTACTACACACCATTTGAGAAGGAATTCAGCGAATTGATAGATAAAAATATGAAGAAAAAATGGACCGCATTTTATAAAAAGGATTGTCCGTATAGCATCAAAATAAAGCCACTTTTTAAAGGTAACAGAAATGAGAAAATCGTCTATTTCGGAACAGGAGAAAGAAAAACCCTTATCAAAGGTTGGAAGGGACATTTCAGACTGGAAGGAGAAACAGCATTCTTACAATTTGCACTGGATGCAGGTTTGGGCAGCAGAAACTCACAGGGTTTTGGTATGATAGAGGTAGTCTAAGATTCTCCAATGAGACTCTTATAAAGCATGATATTACTCTTATCCAGTCGTTTTAATCCTGCATTAAGGGCCGATTCTACAGCTTCTATGTATTCTTTCCGGGTAATGCCCCTGTTTATAAGATCATCCCTGTCTGCCAATCCACAGGGCCTGTATTGAGCCATAATGTTTACATAGGTGTTCGGAGAGATTTCCTCAGCGATGAATCTTACAATCTCCCTCGTTCCCGCTACCTTATTAGGGAGAACAAGATGCCGAATGAGCAGTCCTCCCTCAGCTATACCCTCTTCATTGATTCTTAGTTCACCCACCTGACGGTGCATCTCTTTTATCGCTCTTCTTGCTATATCTGGATAATCGTAAGCGTTGGAGTATCTCCTTGCCATCTCTGGATCCCAGTATTTAAAATCCGGCATGTATATATCAACGATCCCATCCAGAAGTTTCAATGTATCCAATTTTTCGTAACCACCGGTGTTGTAAACCAGGGGAATATGCAATCCCTTCTCTACGGCAAGTTTTAAGGCTTTAAGCAGCTGGGGAACAACATGGGTAGGTGTAACGATGTTTATATTGTGACAGTTCCGCTTTTGCAAAGAAATCATCATATCCGAGAATCTCTCAATGGAGGTTACCTCTCCCTGCCCTAAGTGGCTAATTTCATAATTCTGGCAATACATACACAGCAAACTGCAACAGGAGATGAATATTGTTCCCGAGCCATACCTTCCCACCAGTGGTGCTTCCTCACCAAAGTGGGCAAAGTAATCAGAAATTATGGGCAGTTCCAGGGTATCACACATACCCCTTTCACCCTTTAACCTGTTGACCTTACAGTTTCTTGGACAGAGGGTGCATCTTTTTAAAATATTGTAGGCTAACTTTATTCTTTCTTCCAAAACCCCACTTTCATAAGCTTTGATATACTTAGGTATATACATTTTTGCAGCTCACCTCATTAAATCTTACCCGCTGGTATGACATAAAGGGGATCTTCTCCTATTCCTAAAACCTCCTTAATCTTTTCATCATAAAAAGCTCCAATCATTACTGTTCCCAAGCCTAAAACCTCGGCCTGAAGATGAACATTTTGTCCAACATGACCGGCTTCCATATGAACATAGCGGACTCCTCTTTCCCCATAATAATCAGTTGTTCTTTTATAATCTGCAGCAACAACAATGTCTACTGGTGCTATTTCAATCATCTCCTGTCCTAAAGCTGCTTGAGTCAATTTCCCCCTAATATCACCTTTCTTAACCTCTTCTAAACTATGCTTGAGAGGAAAATAACGATAAACTCCGGGTTCCAACCCTTCTACTTCTCCCACCACCAAGTAGATTTCCAGAGGATAGGTTGCTCCAGCTGAAGGTGAGGTTCGACGATACAGATTTTTGCCCGAAGAAGCCCAGAGGAGTTGAGAAACCTCCTCCAGACTCAGGCTACATTTTTTATACTCCCTTACCGACCTCCTCTTGCTAAGAGCCTCTTCCACTGAGATTTCACCCTTTATCTTAGGTTTTGGAAGATTTATCTCTTCAGCCATATCTCCTCCTGATCAATTCAACAAAATGATTTATTTTCCTTAAGATTCCTTCCCTGTCCTGTTTAATCTCTATTCTCTTCTGACGCTCTTCCGCCCACCGGTCAAAATCTTCAAGGGTTTCAATTTCAACTAAATCACTTTCCAAAGGTATCCCAAAGACTTTCATTCCCTCCTTAAGCCCTCTGTCTGTGGTTACATCCCTTATTTCCCATTCTCCATTCAGTAAAACCTCACAAACAATATGATCCCTTCTTCTGGGCAGGGTGGAGAAAATCTCAGCCAGAAAGCTGTCTTTCTCAGAAGCAAATTTCCACATCTTGCTCTCCCCCACCAGAACTCCCCTCTTATACCTGGCTGGAATTTGAGCAGCTCTCAGCATAGCCACTGCAAGATTATTCTTACCGGAGCACATACCCCTTCCTTTTTCCAGAACCTCTGAAGCTTTTTCATTCCAGTTACCATAGGCAAAGAGAATCTCATTCTGGCAAAAGTCCAGAATTCTTTCGGCTTTTTCTCTTTCAGTTTTTGCCTTAGAGATTATCTCCTCAACCTTTTTCCTCACCACCCATTTATCAAAATCGCAAAGTTGAGTTGGCTTCAGGTATCTCTCTAACTCCATTTCACTTCCTCAAAAGCCTTAGACAATCTGCACAAATATCCTTTCCATATGAACCCCTCTTCAAGGTAGTTATTTTTAAAACACCGGTCAAGAGCTGATATCTGGCAAAATGGAGTTTGGGACAAAAATCCGGAGTAAAACATCTTTAAATGAATCATTTACAAAATTGGTCAAAGATATTATTGGACAAAAAACCGGAGTAAAACATCTTTAAATGAATCATTTACAAAATTGGTCAAAGATATTATAAAATTTTGCTATGAAGCTAAAATTTTTTCTCTTAGATACAGATTATATTATTGAGAAAGGGATATCAAAGATAAGGCTTTGGGGGAAGAGTGCTGATGGAAAAAACGGGGTTGTCTTTTTTGATAGTGACCCCTATTTTTATGTCCTGCCAAGTGATATTAAAAGGGCAAAAAGTGAGATAGAAAGGGCCTTAGAGAAAAAGAAGCTCAGAATTAAAGGCATTGAAGAGGTAGAGAAGAAACTAAGTGGTGAATTAAGGGGGTTTTTGAAAATTACTTGCCTCTTACCTCAGGATACTCAAAAGGTAAGGGATGCCATTAAAGTGCTTGAGAAAGAGAGAGGGGGAACAGGGTCTGTCATTGATGAATATGAATATGCCATAAATTTTTACAGAAGATTTCTAATAGATAAAAGGATTGATGGAAATTGTTGGCTTGAGATAGAGGGGGAAAAGAAAGATACAGATTATAGGGTTGATTTTGCCATAAATGCCAGAAAAATAAATGTCCTAGAAGACATCTCTATCCCTGAACTTAAGCTCTTGGCCTTTGACATTGAGACATTTGAAGTAGCTGGCAAGAAAAGGATAGTAATGGCCTCATTTTATGGAAGGGGCTTAAAGAGGGTCCTAACTGACCAGAAGGCATCCTATCCAGATTGGGTTGATCTGGTAAAAGACGAAAGGGAACTCCTTCAAGGGATAGTAAAGACATTTCAAGGTTATAACCCAGATATCATAGTTACATATTATGGTGATTCCTTTGACTTTCAGGTCTTAAATGAGAGGTGTCAGGCAAATAAGGTAAAATTGATTATCTCTAAGGACAAAAGCGAGACAAAATTTACAAGGAGGGCAAGGATAAGTTCTGCCAGACTAAAGGGGATAGTCCACATTGATATCTTCAATTTCATAAGTAATATCCTATCACCAGGCCTTCAGACAGAGGTCTTAACACTTGATGCGGTCTCAAGCGAGCTTTTGGGAGATAGAAAGATTGAGGTTGACTATCAAGAGATGCTTGAGGCATGGAGGAAGGGGAAGAATCTTTTAAAATTGGCCGAGTATTGCCTAAAGGATGCTGAACTTACCTATAGATTAGCTGAATTATTGTTGCCCCAAAGCTTTGAGATCTCAAAGACAGTTGGCCAAATTTGCTTTGATGTCTCAAGGATGACATATGGGCAGCTTGTAGAATGGCACCTCTCCAGGGAGGCCAATGAGAGGGGTGAGATTATCCCAAATCAACCAAAATATGCAGAAATTTTAAAGAGGAAGAAGGCAACATATGTAGGGGGATTTGTAAAGGAGCCCACTGCTGGCATCCATGAGAATATCTCTGTCTTAGATTTTAGGTCTCTTTATCCCAGCCTCATTGTCAGCTTTAATATCTCTCCAGAGACACTAAATTGTGATTGTTGCAGGGGGGATGGATATAGGGTCCCAGGGCTAGACTACTGGTTCTGTAAAAGGAGGCAGGGATTTATCCCCAGCGTGATAAAGGGGCTTATTGAAAAGAGGGGTGAGATAAAAAGGAGACTAAAGGAACTTAAAAAGTCCTCCCTAGAATATAAGGTATTTAACAATAGGCAATATGCCTTAAAGATCATTGCCAATGCCACCTATGGATATTTTGGATTTGCTGGTTCTAAGTGGTATTCAAAGGAGTGTGCTGAGAGTTGCACGGCCTTTGGTAGGTACTGGATAAAGAAGACAATAGAGGAGGCAAAAAACAGAGGACTTGAGGTAATTTACGCAGATACAGACTCTCTATTTTTAAAGACAAGAAATAAGGAGATAGAAAGGGAAACTGAGGAATTTTTGGACTATATAAACAAAAAATTCCCTGGTGTCTTGGAACTTGATCTACAGGGATATTATGAGAGAGGGATCTTTATTCCAAAGGGTGCATCAAAAGGGACTGCAAAGAAGAGGTATGCCCTAGTAGACAAAAATGGGGAGCTACTTATAAGGGGGCTTGAGACTGTAAGGAGGGATTGGTGTAGCCTGGCAAAGGAGGTACAGAGAAAAGTATTAGTATTTGTGCTAAAAGAAAAGGATTTGAAAAGGGCAAAGGACTATGTAAAGGGAGTAGTAGAGAAAATAAGGAAAAAGGAGGTCTTACTCAGGGATCTAATCATTTATGAGGAACTTACAAAGCCTATAGAGTCCTATAAGCAGATTGGCCCTCATGTTATGGCTGCAAAGAAGATAAGGGAAAGGGGAGGAGAGGTAGGAGAAGGCATGCTTGTTATGTTTGTTATTACAAGGGGAACTGGCTCAATCTCAGAAAGGGCAGAGCCAGTTGAATTTTCCTCTTTAGAGGAGATTGATAGTGACTATTATATACACCATCAAGTATTGCCAGCTGCCTTAAGGGTGCTTCAGGTTTTAGGGGTAAAAGGGGAAGAATTGGCTTGTTAGAGGAGAGACCAATGGATAAATCTACTTTATGGGCGGCATTTGCCTTTGCTATGTTTATTGCCTGCCCAAGGATGGCAGGTATGTTATGGGTTATCTCAAGACATACCCAGGCGGCCATTTTACCTACTATCATTATTGGTGCGATTTTATCTCTACCAATCTTACTCCTTATGACTTGGGCATTTAAACAATGGGGTGTTTATGGTGCCTTGTTTGTATGTATTTTGACAGATTTTGGTTCGGCCATTGTGATGGGGAAAGTAAGCATAAAGGCAGGTGCTGAAACTCTAATAATTGCCATATTTGTAATTTTAGGTGTTAAGGCTGCACCCATAATCTGCCAGGTTTTTGGCATTCATTAACATGGTCAAAAATGTCTTTATTACAGGAAGGCCAGGCTGTGGAAAGACGACCATGATAATAGAGATTATAAGGGAATCAAACCTAAATGCAGGTGGATTTTATACGGCAGAGGTCAGAGAAGGTGGGCAAAGGAAGGGATTTAAGATCATTGACCTTGATGGAAATGAAGGAATTTTGGCCCATGTTGGACTTAAAAGTCCTTATAAAGTAGGCAAATATAAAGTAAATATAAAAGACCTAGAGGAGATAGGTGTAAAGTCCATATTGAATGCAATTAATAAAGGTAAAATGATAATAATTGATGAAATTGGGAAGATGGAGCTATTTTCAGAAAGGTTTAAAAGGGCAGTAAAAGAGGCAATAAATAGCAAAAATGTGGTACTTGGGACTATAAAATTGGCCAAAGACCCATTTATTGAAGGGATAAAAAACAGGGAAGATACAATAGTTTTCCACCTAAAGGAGGGAGAATTCAATCAGATCAAAGATCAAATCATCAAAGTCCTGCAG
>JAGGSF010000074.1 GCA_021159235.1 Deltaproteobacteria bacterium
CCATTATGCAGAAGAATCATACCTACCCGAGAACTTTTCTTTGCCTCCCTTATCCAATTTTCAACCACTTAAGATAACTCCAGCACCTTGTTTACCAGCTTTTCTATTCCCAGAGCGACCTTGGAAATGGTAGGTCCCAACATATAGGCTGGGGTGGAGACCACATTGTTTTTCTCATCAACTGCAATGTCATCTACATTTCTCACCACATGTTTTCCGCCCATTTTCTCAATGGCAGCTGCAGTATCTTTGTCATTCCCTATGGTTACCTCTGCACCCAATACCTTAGCGGCTATAACAGGAGCAATGCAGATAAATCCCATGGGCTTACCTGCTTCATGCATCTCTTTTATCAGTCTTTCTACCTCAGGGTTTACAGTGCAATCTGCACCCTTTATCGCAAAATCACACAGATTCTTTGCAGCACCATATCCACCAGGGAAGATCAAGGCATCTAAATCGGAAGCTTTGATTTCTTTTATGTCTTTGATATTTCCCCTTGCTATTCTCGCTGCTTCCACCAGAACATTTCTCGTCTCATTCGATGGTTCACCCTTTAAGTGGTTGACAACATCTCTCTGCTCTACATCGGGAGCCATACAAACGATCTCTGCTCCTGCCCTGTCTAAGAAGTACAATGTAAGCGTAGCTTCATGAATTTCACTGCCATCCATAACACCCGAACCTGCTAAAACAACACCTACCTTTTTCATTTTTACCTCCTTAAATTTTTACTTCCCGGTTTTACCAATGTTATATTTTTTTTACACAATGGACAATCCTCTGGTTCATAATTTTCTATATTTAGCTTTAGCAGGTAAGCATAGGGAATAGAGGGTGAAAAATCTGCACTTCTATCTACCAGCGCACCTATTCCTACTACTTCTCCTCCGCATCCTCCTGCCAGTTTTATAACCTCTTTTACAGAACCACCGGTGGTAACCACATCTTCTACTACCAGTACTTTTTCTCCTTTACTTATAGAAAATCCCCTTCTCAATGTGAATACACCATGTTCCCTCTCTGCAAATATAGCCTTGGCATTCAATCTCCTTGCTACCTCATGAGCTACAATAATACCTCCTATGGCAGGACCGATTACCACATCCACTTCTTTATCCAGGAAATTTTCCGCTAAACTGCTGCACAGCATCTCGGCAACGGATGGATATTGCAAGACAAGCGCAGATTGTAGATAATAACGGCTGTGCAGACCAGAAGACAAAAGGAAATGCCCTTCCATGAATGCCCCATATTTTTTGTATAAGCTTAAAACACCATCACCTTCCAGCACTTTCCATTTCCTCAACAATCTTTATTGCAGCTTCCTTGGGATGAGGATGTGCATAGATGGGCCTGCCTACAACAATATAATCTGCGCCACTCCTTATCGCTTCATAAGGGGTAGTAATCCTCTTCTGATCACCTCTTTCTGACCATTTCGGTCTTATTCCTGGCACCACGGTAACAATATCTTTATTGAAATTCTTAATAATGGAAATTTCATTCTGCGAAGTAACCACTCCATCTATACCTGCATTGAGAGCATTTTCTGCCATCTTTAATACCACATCCTTCAAGTTTCCTTTAATGAGAAGCTCATCATGCAATTCTTTTTCTCCTATACTGGTCAGTATAGTAACGGCAAGAATCAACGGTCCCCTTTTTCCATTTTCATCTTCGTATCTTTTTACTCCATCCATAGCACTCCTCATCATCTTGTATCCCCCCAGGCTATGAACGGTTAACATATCCACACCAATCTTCGCTGCCTGATAACAAGCCTCGTAAACAGTATTGGGTATATCGTGATATTTCAGATCCAAAAATACCTTACATCCTCTTTGTTTCAAGTCATAGACAAGTCCTGGCCCAAAACGGGTAAAGATCACCGCACCTACCTTGAAAAACTCTATGAAGGGCAGAACCTCTTTAACCAAACTGTATATTGCTTCCCTTTCCTTGATGTCCAGAGCGAGAATCAATCTTTCCTTCATCCCTTTTTACCCTATCTAAAACGGCATTTATAAAAGCCCGCGTTTTTTCGTTGCCAAGTGTCTTTGTCAACTCCACTGCCTCATCAATTACCACCTTATAGGGAGTCTCTCTACAAAACAAAAGTTCATAGATAGCGAGGCGTAAAATATTCTTATCTACAGTATACAATTTTTGCCATTTTTTAGAAGAATAATGTTCAATTATCCTATCTATATACGCTTGATGCGATTTCACGCCATCGAAGAGTTTTTTGGCAAAAATCTTGTCCCTATCCTTAAGAGGGGTAAAGTGTTCTTCAATCTCATCTACATCGGCATCAGCATATAAAGCCTGCACTACAACCATTCTCGCTTTTCTTCGAGACATTATATCTTCTTATATAGATTGACCATTTCTATGAGGCTTAGTGCGACATCAAATCCCTTATTTCCCATCTTTGTTCCTGCTCGCTCTATTGCCTGTTCTGTTGTATCTGTAGTTAGGACACCCATCGCTACAGGAATATCTGATTTTAAGGCCACGGAACCAATACCCTTGATTGTTTCATGAGCAATAAAATCAAAGTGTGGAGTTACTCCCCTGATTACAGCACCTAAGCAGATAATACCATCATATTTTTTACTATTTACCATTTTGCTTAAGACACACGGTATTTCAAATGCACCCGGCACTTTAACCACTGTAATGTCTTCCTTCCTTCCATTATGCCTTATAATAGCGTCTATTGCTCCTTCCAGGAGTCTCTCTGTAATGAAACTGTTGAACCTGCTTACTACGATACCAATTTTTAAGCCTGTGGCATCCAGACTTCCCTCAATATTCATAGTTACTCCTTAAACCTGATTTAATATGTGTCCTAATTTGTCCTTCTTTGCTTTAAGGTAACGCCTGTTTATCTCGTTGGGCTCTATCTCAATAGGCACTCTCTCTACAATCTTCAAACCATACCCTTCAAGCCCTATTACTTTCTTAGGATTGTTTGTTAAAAGTCTCATATTCTTTATGCCTAAATCTACCAAGATTTGTGCACCTATACCATAGTTTCTCAAGTCTGGTTTGAATCCCAGCTTTATATTGGCTTCCACCGTGTCCAATCCTTTATCCTGCAGAGCATAGGCTTTAATCTTATTCGTAAACCCGATACCTCTTCCCTCCTGCTGTAGATATACCAGTACCCCTCTTCCCTCTTTCTCTATCATTTCCATTGAACGATGCAATTGCTGACCGCAATCACACCTTAAAGAACCCAGTGTATCCCCTGTAAGACAGGAAGAATGCATCCTCACCAAAACCGGTTCCTCTGTAGCCACTGTTCCTTTTATCAACGCTACATGTTCAAAATCATCTATCTCGTTTTTATAGACGATAACATGGAAGTTACCATACTGAGTGGGAAGCTCTGCCTCCGCCATCCTTTTTACCAGCCTTTCATTTTTCAACCTGTATTTTATTAAGTCGGCAATAGTAATAATCTTTAAGTTGAAGCGAGAGGCAAAATCCATAAGCTGAGGGCGGCGGGACATAGTCCCATCCTCATTCAATATCTCACATATTACCCCTGCCGGTATAAGGCCTGCCAGGCGGCACAGGTCTACAGAGCCTTCCGTATGTCCCGCTCTCACCAGAACACCACCCTTTTTTGCCCTCAAGGGAAATACATGTCCGGGCCTGCTCAAATCTTCAGGTTTTGTATCTGGCCTTATTGCCTTTTGAATAGTGTAAGCTCTATCGTAGGCAGAAATACCGGTGGTTACATTTTCCTTAGCATCTATGGATACAGTAAACGCTGTCTTAAACTTGTCATTTTCGTTTATCGTCATCAAGTTAAGATTGAGCCTGTCTGCCATCTCCTCTGTCATAGAAAGACAGATGAGCCCTCTTCCATACTTTGCCATAAAGTTGATCTTCTCCGGTGTAATAAACTGAGCCGCCATTACCAGGTCACCCTCATTTTCCCTATCCTCATCATCAACGAGGATGACCATCTTTCCTTCTCTGATATCCCTAATAGCTTCATCTATCGTGCTAAACATCACATCTCCTCTATTGATTTTTTCAAAAAGTTTTCTACATACTTCCCCAATATATCCACCTCAATGTTTACCAGATCTCCTATTCTCTTTTCCTTCAAGCTGGTGTTATTAAATGTATACGGAATAACCGCAATTTCAATACTATTTCCCACTATATCGGCTATTGTAAGACTTATACCATCTATAGCAACAGGACCTTTCCTTACCATATATTGCGAAAGCTTTCCATCCACATAAACACCAAGTCTATAGAAATCACCAGATGGAAAGAGTTTAACAATCCTTCCTACGCCATCTACATGACCCAGAACGAAATGCCCGCCGATTCTATCTTTCAGACTCAGAGAACTCTCTATATTTACCAAATCTCCCGTCTTTAAACAGGAAAATGTAGTTGTGCTTAGTGTCTCCGGAGAAATATCAAATGATAGAAATCCCTCTTTTTTTTCCACCACAGTTAAGCATACACCATTAACTGAGATACTATCCCCGATGTTTACTTCTTGAACCTTCTCCACACCTACAGTTAATCTCTTTCCTCTACCCCTCCATGAAATGTTTTTTATCCTTCCTGTGCATTCGACTATCCCGCCGAACATGGTTTGCCTTCCACTAAGATATCCTCGCCAAGCATCCTGCACTTTATATCTCTTAACCTCAGAGCTTGAGACAGACTGCTGGGTGCATCACAACCTACGGCATTGAAACCTCCGTGAGAACCACACAGTAGAGGTCCATAGAACAAGAAGCACTTATCCACCAAACCTTCTTTAATAAACGAGCCGTGAACAAGTGAACCCCCTTCTACCAGAACACTGCATATATTTAAAGAAAGGAGTTTTTGAGAAAGATCATGTAAATCAATTCTCCCATTTTTTGATTTGCACTTGATTATCCTCGCACCTGTTGCCCTTACCTTTTTCTGCTTTTCATCACTTATCTCTTCTCCACAGACAATGAGAATCTTCCGGGGATAGGCACTAAAAATTCTGGAAGAAAGAGAAATCTTCAGAAATGCATCCAATACAATACGAAAAGGTTGCCTGACCCTCTTTTTTAAACGACATGTAAGTAGAGAGTCATCCATATGCACGGTATTTATGCCTACCAGAACAGCATTAAAATTAGATCTTAAGAAATGGACATACAGGCGTGCTTCCTCCCCTGTAATCCATTGAGAATTTCCACCTCTTACGGCTATGAGTCCATTCAAGGTCATAGCTGCCTTCAGGGCATAAAATGGTCTCTTCTTATTTATATTTGTTATGAACACCTCATTCAATTCTCTTGCTTCCCTTTCCAGCACACCGATTTTCGTTTCTATTCCTTTTTCCCTCAAGGTAGCTGTACCATGAGAAGACTGAGGATTGGGATCTTCCATCGCCACCACAACCCTCTTTATGCCACTGTTCAGAATAGCCAGTGTGCAGGGTGGCATTCTCCCGTAATGATTACACGGCTCCAATGTTACATACATTGTTGAACCCAGAAGCTTTCTTTTGTCTTTAACACTCCTTATTGCTTCTACCTCTGCATGAGGGAAACCAGCTCTTCTATGGTATCCTTCACCGATAATCTCTCCATCCTTTACGATTACCGCTCCCACTACAGGGTTAGGACATGTTTTACCCATTGCTTTTTTTGCCAGCTGTATTGCCCTTCTCATATACTTTTCATCATCCATATTTTTAAAAATACAAGACACCATTTACTTTGTCAAAACAAATCTTCGATTTGTAAAAAAAGCAATATTATGTTAATATAACAAAGAGAATTATGCGTATAGATGTGAGTTTCAGCTATGTAGAACATTTCTCCAACGACGGAGATGTATATATAGTAATTGATGTTTTAAGAGCAAGTAGTACGATTGTTGTTCTGTTGGAAAGGGGAATAGAAGAGATAAGGGTTTTGCCATCTTTACCTTCGGATGAGGAAAAGGAAAAGTTAAGAAAAGATTATATTTTGATTGGCGAGTATGAAAATAAGGATATACCGGGGTTTGATTTTTCCAACAGTCCTTCTTTGTTGAGTAATTGTGCACTCAGGAAGAAAAAAACAGCTCTGTTTACTACAAATGGGACACTGGCAGTCAATGTCTGTCCTCAGGGAGGGAAAAC
>JAGGSF010000023.1 GCA_021159235.1 Deltaproteobacteria bacterium
TCGCTACTAAGACCTATGTTGAACCCATAACATCCGATGTGGTTTCAAAGATTATGTCGAGGATTTGAGGAAATTGATAAAATGCAAACAGAAGGAATAAGTATGCGACTGCCCCCCGACTCCCTGCTCGCTAACGCTCGCTTCGGTGCTATTGCACTCGGACAACAGGAGGATATCTGACTTCGCTATCGCTCGCCCAAATTCCTCGTTTCGCTCGGAACTTCGGATATCCCCAAAACGTTAAGTGAAGCGACTGGAGGATGGTAAAATGATTAGTGAGGGCAATATTATTAAAGGGCCATTCTGGAATGAACCCGTTAAGGTTGAAAAAATTGAAGAAATAAGCAATTACATTCGTATCGTAGGTTCCACAACTCGCTCAAAACAATATGTAAATCAACTCGTAAAAAAAGAAGATACAAACAAATTAGAAATAATGGAATCAGCCATTGACCTATCTTCAAATCCAGAGGATGCTTTCTTTGTAATTGAAGCAACGCGATTCAAATTCGCATCTCTTTTTGACCCGCTTCTCGCGATGAATGTCTCAAAAATAGACCCTCTCCCATTCCAGATAGAAGCTGTATATGGATATGTCCTGAAACAGCCGCATATAAGATTTCTGATTGCAGATGATCCTGGTGCAGGAAAGACAATAATGGCAGGGCTGATATTGAAAGAGTTAAAGTTGAGAAGGCTTGCAAAGAGGGTATTGATCGTCGTACCTGGACATCTAAAAGATCAATGGAGAAGAGAGTTAAAAGAGAAGTTTGATGAAAAATTCATGGTGCTTGATAGAAATACTTTTAATGCCCACTATGGAGAAAATCCATGGGAAAAGAGCGATCAGGTAATAACATCCATTGATTTTGCAAAACAGGATGAGATACTCGCAAGCTTAAGTTCAGTCCACTGGGATTTAGTGATTGTTGATGAAGCACACAAAATGTCTGCATACAGATATAGTGATAAAATTTCAAGAACCCAGCGATATAAACTGGGAGAGGTCTTATCAAGATCATCAAACCATCTTCTTTTTCTAACTGCAACACCACACAAAGGAGACCCTGAAAACTTTAGATTATTTTTAGACCTTTTGGTGCCGGGATTTTTTGCATCGCCTGAAATGGTAGAAGAATCTCTAAAAAATAAAGATAACCCATTATTCATAAGAAGATTGAAGGAAGATCTCAAAGATTTTGAAGGAAAGCCCATTTTCACGAGAAGATTCCCGAAAACGATAAAATTTCATCTTTCTGAGGCTGAAAAGGAATTGTATAATGAAGTCTCACGTTACGTAATTGAACAATACAACAAAGCACTGCAATCAGATAAAAGGAGGAATGTTGCCTTTGCCCTTATGATTCTTCAGAGAAGAATGGCATCAAGCACATATGCTCTTTTAAAATCATTAGAAAGAAGAAAAGATAGACTGGAGAAGATACTGAAAGGGGAGGAAAAGCAAAAAGAAATATCTGTTGATTACGAAGAAATAGAGGATCTTGAAGAGAGTGAAAGATGGAAAAAGGAAGAGGAATGGGAATCAGTTACTGTAGCCAGAGATCCAGAGGAATTAAGGCGTGAAGTAGAAACACTCAATAAACTTATTGAAAAAGCGAGGAAAGTAATAAACAGCGAAAAAGAGGTAAAACTCAGAGAACTCAGAAAGGCAATTGAGGAGGGCTTTAAGAAAATCAGAGAGATAAACGGTAATCCAAAGATTCTGATATTTACTGAGTCAAAAGATACGCTTGAATACCTTGTAAAAAGGATAAGAACCTGGGGTTATAAAGTTAATTACATACACGGTGGAATGAGCATAGATGAGAGAATAAAGGCGGAAAAGATATTCAGAGATGAAACTGATGTGATGGTGGCAACGGAAGCTGCAGGAGAGGGAATAAACCTTCAGTTCTGCCATATCATGATAAATTACGACATCCCCTGGAACCCAAACAGGCTTGAGCAGAGGATGGGAAGAATCCACAGATACGGACAGCAGAAGGATGTTTACATATTCAACCTTGTAGCAAAGGATACAAGAGAAGGAAAGGTTCTGGCAAAACTCTTTGATAAGTTGGAAGAGATAAGAAATAAACTTGGAAGCGATAGGGTCTTTGATGTTATTGGTGATGTGTTTGAAGGTAAAAATCTGTATCAGCTGATTCTTGATGCCGTAACCAATGCAAAGAGCATGGACGAAATTCTGAAGGAGCTGGATGTTGAGCCAGACGAGGAGTATATAGCGAGGATAAAAGAAGCACTGGGTGAAAGCCTGGCAACGAGATTCATTGATTATACCCGAATAAAAGAGATGGCTGAAAGAGCAAGGGAATATCGGCTTATTCCAGAGTATGTGGAGGAGTTCTTTAAGAAGGCATTTACGAAGGCAGGAGGAAAATTCAGGGAAATTAAAGGAGATTTTATAGCCATAGATGCTGCTCCCTATGAAATAAGAAAGATTGCGGAAAATGTTGAATCTAAGAACAGATATGGTGTGGTGATGAGAAGGTATCCCAAAGTAACATTTGACAAGGATGTTGCATTTAAGAATCCTGATGCAGAATTTATATCATTTGGTCATCCATTGTTCGAAACCCTTTTAAAATGGGTTGTTGAAAAATTTGGAGAAGAAGCAAAGAGAGGTGCTATCTTCAAAGACCCATCTGGAAGATTGGATGGCTATATCTGGTTTTACATAGGGGAAGTGAAAGATGGGAAAGGTGAGATTGCGGGTAGAAAGATTCTGGCGATTTATGATGACGGAAAGAGTCCAAGAGAGATAAACCCTGCAATTTTATGGGACCTTTCTCCCTGTAATGATGTTGGGAATAACTTTAGAGTGCCTGACAGAGATGAGTTGCTACCTTTTGCCATTGAGGTTGTGGAGAGATATAAAGAGGAAATTGCCAAAGAGAGAAACAGGCAGGCAGAAATAAAAAGGAAGTATGGACTGAAGTCTCTTGATTATCTCATTAGAAAACTTGATGCTGATCTTGCGGAGCTCTATGAAAGGCAGGCGAGAGGGGAAAAGGTTGATTTACCAATTGGAAATAAGGAGGAGCAAAAGAAAAGATATGAAATGGCGGAAAAAGAGCTTGAAAAAGAGATACAGCAGGAGCAGAGCCTCTCAATATCCATGCCAGAGCTTTTGACGGTAATTAGGGTTATTCCAGGGAAAGCTGAAATGGTCGAGGATGAGGAGATTGAAAGCATAGGAATGGAAGTAGCGATGGAATACGAGAGATTGTGCGGTAGGATTCCAGAGGATGTTTCAAAAGAGAATCTTGGTTTTGATATTCGCTCAAAGGGTAAAGATGAGACAAGATACATAGAGGTAAAGGCGAGGGTAGAAGAAGGCGATGTTGCTCTAACTCCAAACGAGTGGTTTAAAGCAAGAAGGTTTAAGGAGCAGTACTGGTTTTATGTGGTGGTAAATGCGAAAACTATTCCAACGCTATACATAATAAACAACCCTGCTGAAAACCTGAAGCCACAGGAGAAAGTTGAAGTTGTGAGATTCATTGTTCCCGCAGGAGAGTGGAAAAACAAAAGCCAGGAGGTGTGGAGAAAATGAAGGAAAAAATCAAAGACGAAATTGAGAAAATCTTAAAAGAGAATCGCTTGACCCTTAAAAGTGTGATACTGTTTGGCTCACGAGCAAGAGAAAGTCATGTCTCAGAAAGTGATTGGGACATTCTCGTTGTTTTAAAGGAGAATATCCACAGCTTTGGAAAAGTAAGAATAAGGTATGAGATTTACAGGGCACTACATAAGAAATTCCGCAAATCTTCCTTTGATGTATTTGTGAAATCGGAGCAGGAGTTTAATGAAGAAGCATCTGTAATGAACACAATATCCAACGAAGCGACAAGGAAGGGTGTAATGCTATGACAGGAAAAGAAGATGTGATAAAGAAATGGATTCAGAAAGCAGAAGTTGACATTAAAACAGCAAAAATACTCATAGAATCTGAAGACCCACCAACTGAATCTATTTGCTTTCATGCACAGCAGGCGGTTGAGAAATTCCTTAAAGCATATTTAACATATATGGATATAAGAGCAGGGAAAACCCATGATATCGTATCTTTACTTGAAATGTGCATTGAGAAAGATAAAGAATTTAAAAATCTGGATATAGAAAAACTGGGAAATCTCACATTTTACGCTGTGGATGTAAGATATCCTGAAACACTATATACACCTTCATTGGAGGAGGCACAAGAGGCTTTGGAATTGGCAGAGAAAGTTAAAAGTTTTGTATTAAAAAAACTGGTGAAGGATCGGGATGAAAGATAAACGCTTCATAGAGGAAAGCTTTCCCGTTAAGGAAGTTAGTGAAATTTCTGCGAAGGAGAAAAACATAAGGCACGGGCATATATCAACTTTGCATATATGGTGGGCGAGACGACCTTTAGCTTCGTCAAGAGCCACAAATTATGCTGCATTAATTTCTGCTCCAAAAGACGAGGTTGACTGGGATAAGAAAAGGCAGTTTATAATTAAGCTTTCAAAATGGGAGAATTCGCTGAATCATCACATGATTGAGAAAGCTAAAAAAGATATTCTTAACGCAAATGGGGGGAGACCTTTGAGGATTCTTGACCCATTTGCTGGTGGTGGCTCTATACCTTTAGAAGCATTAAGGCTTGGATGTGAAACCCATGCAGTTGAATACAATCCTGTTGCAGTTCTGATCTTAAAATGCACACTTGAGTATCCACAAAAATATGGAGAGAAAGTAAAGAAAAAAGTGCGAGATAATTTCGGAATGGAAACGGAAATTGAGGTTAACCCACTGCTTGAAGATGTAAAGAAATGGGGGAATTTCGTCTTAGAAGAAGCAAAAAAGGAGATTGGAAGGTTTTATCCAAATGATGAAGATAGTTCAATTTCTGTAGGCTATATATGGGCAAGGACAATTCCCTGTCAGAATCCAGCATGTGGAGCTGAAATTCCTTTGATGCGTCAGTTCTGGCTGGCAAGAAAGAGCAATAAAAAGATTAGCCTTTATCCCTATGTTGACGGAAAAGAAGTAAGGTTTAAGATTGCTGGGAATGGCTACGAAAAGATACCTGCAGGCTTTGACCCGTCAAAAGGCACTGTTTCAAGGGCAATAGCAACATGTCCGGTTTGTGGATATACAGTAGATGATAAAACAACGAGAAAGCTCTTTCAGGAGGGAGAAGCCAGAGAGAGAATGGTTGCGGTTGTTTTGCACAAACCCGGAACAGAGGGGAAAAGATACAGGCTGGCAACTGAGAAGGACATGAAAGTTTTTAGAGAAGCAGAAGAGTATATGGAAGAAAAAAGAAAGAGATTAATGGATGAGTGGGGAATTGATCCTATGCCAGATGAGCCATTAAGACGAGTTCCTGTAACTTTTGGTGTAATAAATGTATGGGTTTACGGTATGAACACTTGGGGTGATCTTTTTAACTCTCGTCAAAAGCTTGCACTGATTACTTTTGTGGAAAAAGTGAGGCTTTCTTACCAAAAGATGATTGAGAAAGGATACGATGAGGAGTATGCGAAGGCGGTGGTGAGTTATCTTAATTTAGCTTTAGGCAGATTAGCGGATTATTCTACTACTTTAACTGTATGGGAAAATAATCGAGATACCATTGCAGATACATTTTCACGACAAGCATTGCCAATGATTTGGGATTATATTGAAGCAAATGCTATTGGCTCATCTTCAGGCAATTGGCTATCTGGTATAAACTGGATTCTAAATGTCCTCTCCCACCTTTCCCAGATTCCACCTGTTCGAATGGAGGAGGAATAAGAATGAACAAAAATGAAGCAGAAAAAATTCTTGAAATAATGGCATTAGCTGATGGAGGATGTGAATACTGTGTTAGGGAGCTTTATATGAAATTTATTGAAAATTTTCCAGAATATACAC
>JAGGSF010000069.1 GCA_021159235.1 Deltaproteobacteria bacterium
AATACCACTGAGTATCTCAGGCAAGAATCCATTCTTTGATAGAAAAAAATAATGAGAAAAGCTAATTTTAAAAGAGGAAAGACCACTATAAAAGGCTAAAAAATTTAAAGGATTTTGAAGATGCCCTTCGGGTGAAGTGAGGCTTAGTATATGAAAAAGACGATTTATATCTTTTCCGATGGTGAACTGAAGCGAAAACAAAATACCCTGTTTTTTGAAAATGAAGATGGGAAAAAGTATGTGCCGGTGGAAAATACAGGTGAAATTATGGTGTTTGGTGAGGTAACAATTAACAAACGCATCCTGGAATTTCTTACCCAGAATGAAATTATTTTGCATTTTTTCAATCATTATGGTTATTATGTTGGTTCCTTTTATCCCAGGGAACATCTTAATTCAGGATATATGATATTAAAGCAAGCTGAACATTATCTGAATAAAAATAAGCGTATGGCTCTTGCTATAAAATTTGTCCATGGAGCAAAAGAAAACATCATTCGTGTGCTCAGGTTTTATGCAAATCGGGGAAAATCTGTTCAATCTGCCCTTGAAAACATAGAATCACTTGCAGAAATCATTCCAGATTGCTCAAATATCAATGAACTTATGGCCATTGAAGGAAATATTAGGGAACAATATTACAACTGCTTTGACGAAATCCTGGATAATAAGCATTTTGTATTTGAAGAAAGGACAAGAAGACCACCTCAAAATAGATTGAATGCCTTAATCAGTTTTGGGAATTCCATGATATATACCATTGTTTTAAGTGAAATCTATAAAACTCATTTAGACCCCCGTATTGGCTTTTTACATGAAACAAATTTTAGAAGGTTTAGCTTGAATTTAGATGTAGCGGAGACATTTAAACCACTTATCGTAGATCGTCTCATCTTCAAGCTTGTAAACAAAAACATCACTACACCCCAGCACTTTGAAAAAAGATTAAACGGAATAGTATTGAATGAAAAAGGCAGGGAACTGTTTATAAGGGAAATGGATGAAAGGCTAAAGACCACACTTAAACACAAAAGCTTAGGAAGAAATGTATCGTATAGAACATTGATTCACCTTGAATTGTATAAAATAGAAAAGCACCTGATGGGTGAAAGTGAATATGAACCTTATGTTTCTGGATGGTAAATGTTTGCAATTCTTGTATATGACATAAATGAAAAGAGAGTGGCGAAGATACTGAAGATATGCAGAAAATATCTCGTATGGGTCCAAAATTCTGTGTTTGAAGGTGAAATCACGAAAGCGAAGCTGGAAAAATTAAAGATGGAACTCAAGAAGGAAATAAATGAAAAGGAAGACTCTGTAATAATCTACACTTTCAGAACCACCCGGTACAGTAATCGTGAGATTATGGGATTAGAAAGGGGCGGGCAGGACATAATCCTATAAATCAAAATTCGTCCATGTATGATGATGCAAAAACACTCAGGGATAGACGAATATAAATTACTTGTTTTTTCAACAAAATATTGATATACAAAGATTGTGAAATGTTGCTCTTTGAAAATTTAGCATCGCATAACTGTGGGAATGCAACGAGTTTTTACCCTACCTATGAGGAATTGAAATTTCTTCATTTGGAAAAAGCATGCTTTTTCATATAACGTTTTTACCCTACCTATGAGGAATTGAAATGATGATGAACTTCCACCTTGCACACCTGAGGAAAGAGTTTTTACCCTACCTATGAGGAATTGAAATTTGCTTCCTCAAGCTTTCGAAGAGCTTGAGGAAGTGATGTTTTTACCCTACCTATGAGGAATTGAAATTATAAGGGCTATGGAGCATACCCATACTTGTGGCTTCGTTTTTACCCTACCTATGAGGAATTGAAATTGAGCTCACGGATGAAGTCAAAAAACAAATTCTAAAGTTTTTACCCTACCTATGAGGAATTGAAATTATTCTTCTAGGAGCTTAGCGTCCTCTACAGGGCGGTTTTTACCCTACCTATGAGGAATTGAAATCGAACGATTTAAGGCTTATATCTAAGGGGATTTATTGTTTTTACCCTACCTATGAGGAATTGAAATACACGGAAAATGTAATCTTCAAGATGAGCGTCCAGCCTGTTTTTACCCTACCTATGAGGAATTGAAATATAGTGTCAAATCCGTTTCGCTGTTCACGGCTACAAGTTTTTACCCTACCTATGAGGAATTGAAATTTCCGCCAGCATTCTTAATATCGCACCTTTTGAATGGTTTTTACCCTACCTATGAGGAATTGAAATGATAAAATGATCGTAACAATTGAAAGAAAACTATCGTTTTTACCCTACCTATGAGGAATTGAAATCCTTTTTTCCATAGATAAGTTCAACCATAAAAGGAATGTTTTTACCCTACCTATGAGGAATTGAAATTGGGATAACAGAGAAACGCATAAAAACAAGAAAACAGTTTTTACCCTACCTATGAGGAATTGAAATTATTCTCCCTAACCATTTGTAAGGATACATCTCACGTTTTTACCCTACCTATGAGGAATTGAAATTTCGCTCTGACCACGAAAAATAATCCCTGCACGGCTGTTTTTACCCTACCTATGAGGAATTGAAATTAAGAGTTTCAAGATTTGTTCTTCAATTTCTTTGGATGTTTTTACCCTACCTATGAGGAATTGAAATGTTCGTTCAGTCTCTCAGCCATCTTTCCACCCCTTGTTTTTACCCTACCTATGAGGAATTGAAATCTCTGTGGACGGAAACTTATTCATGAGAAAGTCAATCGTTTTTACCCTACCTATGAGGAATTGAAATAAATCCTCTCAGTTAAAGGTTGTATAAATGTCTGCGTTTTTACCCTACCTATGAGGAATTGAAATAAGGTTGAACCTCTGGAGATAGGCTCCTGCCTCATGTTTTTACCCTACCTATGAGGAATTGAAATTCAGTTAGTTTGGTTTAACTCTGTTTCCCTATCTTAGTTTTTACCCTACCTATGAGGAATTGAAATACACGGAAAATGTAATCCTGTAAGCTGGTCTCCATTTGTTTTTACCCTACCTATGAGGAATTGAAATTAGGAACAGAAATCTTTATTTCTGCTCCCTCAATAAGTTTTTACCCTACCTATGAGGAATTGAAATCATATAAGGCTTAAAACCCGTTTTAGGTGTGCATTTGTTTTTACCCTACCTATGAGGAATTGAAATATTCTTATTACAAAAAAACTGCCGGGAGCACGAGTTGTTTTTACCCTACCTATGAGGAATTGAAATCACCTTCTGAGCCTGATTATCCATTATGTGTTTAAGTTTTTACCCTACCTATGAGGAATTGAAATATGGAAGTTGCGGCGGCGATAGATGAGCTGATGAGAGAGTTTTTACCCTACCTATGAGGAATTGAAATTTTTATTACATCTTCTATTGTTTTAGCTGTTTCTTGTTTTTACCCTACCTATGAGGAATTGAAAGAAGACAGGTATTGGGTGTTAGGCGTCAGGTATTGGGAGGTTTTACCCTACCTGTGAGGAATTGTCTGCTTGCGCTAAAGCTTCAGCGGATTTTAAGATTCCAGATCACCGATGCAGGCAGTAAGGTTATTTATTTTCCGGATGGTAATACGTTAGTGCTTCCGGCAGAAGCCGTTTTATAGCTTCTATCCGTTTTTCATCTGTTGGATGGTCGGAGAGAAACTCAGGAATCTTATACCCTTTTTGTTCTCTCAACATGCGATTCCAGAACACCAGAGCACCCCTCGGGTCATAACCTGCCTTTGCCATAAAGATAAGGCCAAGATGGTCTGCTTCGTATTCCTGAATACGACTGTAGGGTAAAATAACACCCAATTGAGCTCCCAGACCATAAGCGATTAAAAAGGCTTTAGAGCGCGCTTCTGAACCTTTTTCTAAAGCCGCAGCAAGAGCATCTTCTCCCACCTGAGCTACCAACAACATACTCAACCTCTCTGCTCCGTGACGAGCAATAGCATGACCAATTTCATGTGCTAAAACTGTAGATAGGCCATTTTCATCCCGTGTATATTTCAAAATACCTGTATAAACAAAGACCTTCCCTCCCGGCAAACAAAAGGCATTAGCTGTTTCCGGGTCATCTATAACCGTAAATTCCCAGGGAAGATCTGTTCTTCCCGTTGCTTCAGCAATGCGCCAACCCACCTTATTCACCATATTCACTATCCGAGGATCCTTGCATATCTTAGCCTTCTTTAGAATCTCCTCACGCACCTCAAGCCCCAAAGCCAATTCAGTTTGAGGGTCAATAAGAATCAACTGTTTTCTTTGAGTAAAGGGAACTGTAGCACATGAAGACAAAATTAAAAGTGTAAGCAAATATAAACCAAATTTCCTAATTTTGCCTTTCAATGCTAACCTCCTCAAAAATTATAATACACAAATTGGGTGTTTATTGGAAGTAGATTAAGCATCTTGACCTTCAGACAAATATTTTGTAAAAAGGCTTTAAAAACAGAGAGGGGTAGAGAGCGTGTTACAAATAATAAGAAAAAATCTAAAGCATTTGAGTATCCTGGTATGGATAGGCGTCGCTGCATTTGTTATCGCCGGTGCTTTCCTGTTCGTAAGTGGCCCTTTTCACATGGGAAAAGATGTGGTGGCAAAAGTCAACAAAACAACTATTACTGTGTCAGACTTTCAAAATACATACCGGCACCTGTATCATTTCTACTCTCAGCTTTTTCCCAATCTTACCGATGAAAACCTGAAAAAGCTGAATTTAAAGCAAAAAGCATTGGATATGCTGATAAATAGAGCACTCCTCATTCAGGAAGCTGAAAAGAGAAATATAAAAGCAACGGATGAAGAGGTGCAGAAAGCAATAGAAAACATGAGCGTTTTCTGGGACAAACCCGGACATTTCTCACAACAAAGGTATTTCGCCATATTAAAGATGAACGGTATTCAGCCCAGAGATTTTGAAGCTTCTCGAAGAACAGATATAATCATAGATAAACTGAAAAACAGTGTAGCATCAAAAGTTTTTGTCAGTGATAACGAAATAAAGAATTATATTGACGAAAACTATACTCCCATCAGGTTAGACTATGTAAAATTGGACAGAAGGTTACTGGCAAGAGATATCAAAATCCAGACTAAAGATATAAAATCCTTCTACCACGAACATAAAAATATCTTCAGGGTGCCTGTAAAAATAAAGGTTGTATATACAGAGATCACTCCGAAATTTGCAGAAAAGAGTGTAAAGATTGATGAAGATGAAATACTAAGTTACTACAACAGACATCAAAGTCAATTTATCGTTCCAGAAAAAAGGGAGGTATACCACATACTGGTAAAAATTCCCCCCAGAGAGGATGATAAAGAGTGGAAAAAGGGGAAAGAAAAGATAGACAGAATCTACAGGGAATTGAAGAGTGGAAAAGATTTCGCAACACTGGCAAAGAAATATTCAGAAGATCCTTTCTCCAAAAAGAAAGGAGGCTATCTGGGTTATATAACGAGAGATAAAGTGGTAAATGAATTTGGAAATGTTGTTTTTCATTTGAAGAAGGGAGAAATATCAAAACCGTTCAAAACAATCTATGGGTATCATATCGCAAAGGTCACAGATATAAAACCAGAACATATTTTGCCACTTGAAGATGTAAAAGAAAAAATCGTGAAAAAATTGCGGGTGGAAAAATCGAAAAGAAACGTTTTTAGAGAAGCAAAAAAATTGCAGGTTGAATTGAGAAAAAATCCTGAAAACTTTGAGCAGATTGTTCAATCAAAAGGATTGAAAGCAGTAAAAACAGGGTTCTTCTCCATGGAAGATGTAAAAAAGCCTTTAAACAAAGAAGTAGTTGAACAATCCTTATATATGGATGAGGGAAAGGTGAGTGA
>JAGGSF010000024.1 GCA_021159235.1 Deltaproteobacteria bacterium
ACGGTATTCCTCTGTTTCTGTCTTCTACTGTTACAAGAATTTTTGGTGAAGGGAGGATTGAGGGTGTTAATGTAGGAAAAGTGGATAAAGATCTAAAAATTATCCCGGGTACAGAAAGATTCGTGAAATGCGATACACTACTTTTATCCGTAGGACTGATCCCTGAAAATGAGCTTTCTAAGAAAGCAGGGATAAAAATAAATGAGCTTACGGGAGGGGCGGTGGTAGACTCTCACCTTCAGACCAGTGTAGAGGGAATTTTTTCCTGTGGAAATGTTTTGCACATTCACGACCTTGCAGATCATGCCAGCCTGGAAGGGGAAAAAGCGGGATACTTTGCAGCGAAATATATAGAATCCAAAGGGGAAAGATACGGCAGATACAGGGTAAGCTTCTGTGATAAGATCAGATATGCCCTGCCAAACTGTATTGTAGAAGATGGGGAACCGGTGAGCATCTCGTTTCGCATCAAAAGACCTACCAGAAACACGGTTTTAACTGTGAAAGACAGAGAAGATATATTAATAAAGAGAAAATTTGTAAGACTTTTGCCTTCAGAACTTGTTCAGATTAAATTGGAAAAAGAGATTAAGTCCGATATATATCTGGAAATAGAATGAGAAGGAAGATCTCCTGTATTTTATGTCCCATGGGATGCGAACTGGAGGTTGAAGTACAAAAGGGTAAGGTAATTTTAGTTGAAGGTAACCTTTGTGAAAGAGGTATTAAGTATGCAAAAGAGGAGGTAGAAAATCCTACCCGCTGTATTTCCACCTCTATTCCCATTCAGGAAGGCGGAAAATGTGAAACAGTTTCTGTAAAGACGAGTAATCCCATACCAAAGGATAAGATATTTGATGTAATGAATGAAATTAAAAAGGTTGAGTTAAAAGCACCGATAAAATCGGGGGATATCATTATAAAAAATGTTTTGAACTTAAATGTAGATATTGTAGCGACAAGAAGTGTAGAAAGGGAAATTTAAATTAGAGAAAAGCTTTTTATCTATCTTTCTCCTCCTTTTTTATTGTCTTATATACATAACCCCAAAGAAAGAGGAAAAGCCCCAGAACAAATCCTCCGAATAATGTCGGTAAAAGATGCGGTAAGCTTTCCAAACAGCGGAGATGCCGTTCAAGGGAACAAGTTACGGTTTGGTAAAAGATTCTGTAGGCTTTCTCTTCCTGAGAGAAGCTTGGGAAGAAAAATTGTCAATGTCACCAGTATTACCACAAACGCAATGATTCTTATCAGTAGTGCCTTAAACCCTTCTTTCATTTTCCCATACCTGTCATAAACCATTTATCTTTTAACTCGTCATAGAGAATGTTGAGTCTACCTTCTTCGATATAAACGGTGAAGTGTAATGCATTAGGTGTGCGCCACATTTTTTCTATTCTTTGTATATCATACTTCTTTCCTTTTCTAATAAGAGCTACAGGCTTTTCTCCATATCGTGAGCCACTGTAACATTCTACTGTTATTTCTTCCATATTCTCCAATATAGTTAAAGATATTTGTTTTGACAACTGCTATAAGCAGTTGCAAGCAAACACTTCTGGTGTTTGTCTTGACAACTCTCGTAGAGAGTTGCAAGCAAACAACTTTGTTGTTTGTCTTGACAGATTTACATATTGGTGGATAATTTGCAGTGTGAAGATTGCATAATTTAAGGGGGTAAGATGAAGGTATCCACAGTAGAGGAGATGCGAAACTTGGATAGACGTTCAATGGAAGAATGCGGTTTCCCGCAGGAGATGTTGATGGAAAATGCAGGTGAGGCTGCATACTTCGTTATACTAAAAGATTTTGGTGTAAAAAATAAGAGATTTGTTATCTTTTGCGGTATAGGCAACAATGGTGGAGATGGTCTTGTTGTCGCCAGAAAGATTCATTCTAACGGTGGAGATGTAAAGATATATCTTCTGGGTGATGAGAGAAAATTCACAGGTGCAGCAAGAATGAATTTTGAGATTGCGTCTAAGATACCCCTGAATATTGAACATGTTGAATCCCTTGAAGCTGTAAAATTGGATATTTTACATTCGGATGCCGTAGTAGATGCAATATTTGGCACAGGTCTGAAAAGAAATGTGGAGGGCATATATAAAGATGTTATTCAATTGATAAACGAAAGCGGGAAGAAGGTGTTCAGCATAGATATACCATCCGGCATAAACGGCAACACGGGAAAGATAATGGGTGTCGCTGTAAAATCAGATTATACTATAACCTATGGTCTTCCCAAATTAGGAAATATGTTATATCCGGGATATGACAGGTGTGGAAAATTGTATGTTTCGCACATATCTTTTCCTCCCTCCCTCTATGATTCAATAAAAGTGGAAACAAATGACCCCATAAAACTACCGGAAAGAGTTAAGGATGCACATAAGGGAGATTTTGGAGAAGCTTTGTTTATTGCAGGTGCGTCCAGCTATTTTGGAGCTCCATATTTTTCTGCGCTATCTTTTTTAAAGGCAGGAGGAGGATACTCAAGGTTAGCTGCACCTCTATCCGTTACGCCATTTATAGCTAACAAGGGTAGCGAGATAGTATTTATACCGCAGAAGGAAACCTCTTCAGGGAGTATATCTTTGGAAAATAGAGATAGCTTGTTAGAGCTCTCGGAGAAAGTGGATATGGTTATATTAGGTCCTGGATTGTCGTTAAATGAAGAAACACAGAGGTTGGTAAGGGAATTGGCAGAGGAGATTGAAAAACCGCTTATAATAGATGGGGATGGAATTACAGCAGTTTCTAAGGATGTAGAAATAATAAAGAAGAGAAAGAAAGAGACAATCCTTACTCCTCATCTGGGTGAAATGTCTCGGATTACTAAATTGAGCGTAAAAGAGATAGATGAAAACAAGGTAGAGGTATTACGGAAAACATGCGGGGAGTTGAATGCCATTATTGTTTTGAAAGGAGCTCATTCCTTGATAGGATATCCCGATGGGAGGGTTTTTATAAATATGAGTGGAAACTGTGGTATGGCTACCGCAGGTTCTGGTGATGTTCTAACTGGGACAATTGCCGCTATGTTTGGTTTGGGGTTGAATATTTTTGATGCGGTGAGAATGGGTGTTTTCATGCATGGATTTTCTGGGGATCTGGCGGCTATGGATAAGGGAGAAGATGGGATAACAGCACAGGATATATTACACTATCTTCCCAATGCTATGAAATATTATAGAGAGAGTTTTGATGAGGTTTTTAAAGAGAACTACGAACTTCAGGTTATATAGGGGGAGGTGATGAGAGCCTGGGTATTAAAAAAACAATCAAAAATAGAGGAAAGACCATTAAAGCTTGTGGAGGTGGAAACCCCTTATCCCAAGGATGATGAAATAAGGGTGAAGGTTTTAGTCTGCGGTGTGTGCAGGACAGATATTCACATTGCAGAAGGAGACCTCCCCTTGAAAAAGGACAATTTGATACTTGGTCATGAAATTGTAGGGATTGTGGATAAAACGGGGAAGGGTGTAAAAAGGTTTAAGGTTGGGGATAAGGTGGGTGTTTCGTGGTTGAATAGCACTTGTGGAAAATGCAAGTTTTGTCTATCCGGTAGAGAAAATTATTGTCCAAATTTCAAATGCACCGGATGGGATGTAGATGGTGGATATGCAGAATATACAATTATAAAAGAAGATTTTGCCTTGAATTTAAATGATATTAAATTGGAGGCGGAGGATGTTGCGCCTCTTATGTGCCCGGGAATAGCGGGATATTGTGCATTTAAACTGACTGATATAGAGAAAGGGGAAAAACTGGGATTATATGGTTTTGGTCCTACTGCATACTATGTGTTAAAGGTTGCAAATCGCCTGGGTATCGATACCTATGTGAGCACCAGATCTCAAAAAAACATAGAGGCAGCAAAAAAGGCAGGGGCAATCTGGGCAGCGGATGCATCAAAGAAAGACCTACCCTGTAAACTGGACAGATCCATTGTATTTCCACCTGCAGGAAATCTGGTGGAACCTGCATTAAAGAAACTTGAGGTAGGTGGAATATTGGTGTTGGCACCGGTAAGTATGTCAACCATTGAAATAAAAAATTATTCACAGAACTTATGGGGGAGAGACATAAGAACGCTGTTCAATGTAAAGAAATCATGGGGGGAAGAGTTTTTAAATATTGCAGATGAAATGCAGATAAAGATGGGAAAAGAGGTTTTCCCGTTTGAGAAATTACAGGATGCACTGATTTTGGTCAGGAAAGGAGAAATAAAAGAGCCAAATGCAGTAATAAAAATTAGTTAATCTCTGTTAATCTCTGGGGTCAGATACTGTGGTCAAAGTCAAGTCCCAAAACTCTCCCCTATTAACTTCTTTTTTAAGTTAAGCAATTGAGAACTCTACCTTATTTTTATAAACTGCGTGTGCTATTAACACCAATTTTCTCATAGCTGCTATAAGGGCTACTTTCTTAGACTTATGATTATTTATAAGCCTTTCATAAACTGTTTTTATTCTCTTGTTATAGTTTATGGCAGTCAGTGTAGGAAAATATAATATCTTACGTACAGTTCCGTTTCCATTCTTACTAATTTTTCTCCTACCACTAATGGAGGTCCCTGATTCCTTTCTTGTTGGATCTAAGCCTACCAATGCTGTTATCTGGGAGCGATTTGTATCTTTATAATTTTTAAATAAATACAATAGGGCAATTGCGCTTATTTTACCAATACCTGGAATTGTCAGAAGATTATGATAATCCTCTTTTAATTCCTTATTTTTTTCTATATGTTTCTCAGTTTTATTTAAAAGTCTCCCCTCAAGTTGTTTGTTTCTTTTAAACTCTTGTTTTAAGGTGCTCAAGAGTTTCTTAGGTGCATCATTATGCTCTAAAGCCTCAATATGATTTGAGATGGAAATTCTTGTCTTAAGTACAAATTCATAGCTTGAAAGGTACGCAGATAATACTTCAACATCCTTATCTATTTCAGGGACCTTTATATCACCTGGATTAATAAGGTTTTTAAATGCATAAAGTGTTTTAGCATCAATTTTATCTGTCTTCGAGCGATTGCCAATTGCCTTTGCAAAATTGGAACTCCTTTTAGGGTTAATGATACAGGTCTTTATCTGGTTAGTGGCACAGAACTTCTTTAGATAATTAGAATATGGGCCTGTAGACTCAAAGATGATTACTACATCATCAAATGTTTCAAACTTCTCTTTAAGGTATGATTTTAAAGCCCTCAGACCCCTTTCATTTTTAAATGTTAAATCTTTTTTACCATCAAACACAGAAAGTACTTCCTTTGAAACATCAATTGCGATATAATACTTCATAAGAAACCTCCTAATAATTTTATTAGGAGAGTTTGTGATGGGCAGGCCCTTCCCATAGCTTGACCTCGTAACAACGCAAGCTGAAGTGGCTCTTGCCATTTCGCTTCTGATACTGTTCAAGCTTGTGGAGGGGCGGTCCATCTGACCCACGAACTGATTACCAATCGATAATCGTTCCGGTCTCATTTGACCTAGCCAACCACTAAACTCTTCGGAAGCAAAATATAGCATTATTTAATCTCCACTTCTATGTTCTTATAGTACGAGGTCTTGA
>JAGGSF010000036.1 GCA_021159235.1 Deltaproteobacteria bacterium
AATTCATTTGTCTTTTCTGTATATACCTTTTCTTATGAATGTTGGTATATCCAGCTTATCTTCAAATGTTTCTGCAGGCACCCTTTTTTCTATGCTTTCGATATTTTTTTGTCTTAACCTGTAAACGGGCATTTTCTTTCCTTCAAATCCCGTAGCAATAATAGTTACCCTTATCTTGTCATTCATCGCATTGTTTATAATTATGCCGAATTTGAAGTTTACATTTTTACTGATTGTATCTCCTACAATATTTGTTATTTCCCTCAGTTCGTGCAATCCAAATGTTTCACTGGCAGTAATGTTCATCAAAATGCCCTTAGCTTCTCCAATATTTACATCATCCAGCAGAGGATTGGAAATAGCCGCCTTTGCAGCAATTTTTGCTCTATTTTCACCCGATGCTTCTCCTACACCCATCAGTGCCCTACCCTTTTCAGACATAACTGTCCTTACATCAGCAAAATCTGGATTTACCAATCCGGGCACATTTACCAGATCTGTTACACCCTGCACCGCTTGTCTCAAAACATCATCTACCATCTTAAATGCTTCCAGCAATGAGATTTCTCTATCCGCAACCTCAAATAATTTCTGGTTCGGAATAACAATAGCACTGTCTACAATTTCTGTTATTTCTTCAATCCCCCGTTCAGCTACTTTTGCCCTTTGCCTTCCTTCAAATTCAAATGGTTTTGTCAGCACTCCTACTGTTAGTATTCCATTGTCCTTAGCTAATTTGGCGATTACAGGTGACGCACCTGTGCCCGTGCCTCCACCCATACCGGCTGTGATAAACAGCATATCCGCATCTTTGATATGTTCCTTTAAACTTTCCATGTCTTTTAAGGCTGCATTTTTCCCTACCTCTGGGTCAGACCCTGCACCTAACCCATGAGTAAGATCTTTTCCTATTTGTATCTTTGTGGGGGCAGCACACATAGAAAGAGCCTGTACATCTGTGTTTACGGCGATGAATTCTACATCTTTTAGACCTGCTCGTATCATATTGCTAATGGCGTTGTTACCCCCACCCCCTACACCTACACCTTTTATTATGGCACCCTTCTTTATTTCTTTATTTTCCATCAGAATGACTCCTTCAGCCAAGTTCTCGCCCGGTTAAACATTTTTATGATCCAGTTTTCCCTTCCTTCATTATTCTCATTACAATAAGCAGAATCATTTTCTTTTTTCAGTCCATCCATCACTAACCCTGCAGCAGTAGAATAAGAGGGATTATCTATCGCTTCTTTGAGACCACTAATATTGTGAGGGTTTCCAATTCTCACCGGCATACCAAATATTTCTTCAGCTATTTCGGGAAGACCTATAAGTTGAGAGGAACCTCCTGTAATTACCAGTCCTGCTCCCAAGGTGTGTTCCTCTGCCTTTTTCAACTCCTCTTTAATCATCAAGCATATTTCTTCTACACGCGCTTCTACAATTTGTGTTAGTAGATGCTGAGAAACAGTGTGTGAGGTATCTTTCCCTATATCCTCTATTTCTATATTTTTTTCTTCTATGAGGGATGGAGCACATCCATACTTAAGTTTGATGTGTTCAGCATTCTTCAGTGAAGTTCTTAATCCCAGGGCTATATCATTTGTTATGTGTGCACCGCCTATATTCAATGAAGAAATGTATCTTATGCTGCCATTATTGAACACTGCAATATTCGTTGTTTTGCCACCTATATCTATTAAAGCAACTCCTAATTCCATTTCTTCAGGATAGAGAACAGCCCTGCTGGATGCAATGGGTTCTAAGATAATATCCTTTACTCTTAAGTTGCTTTTCTGGCAGCCTTTTATCATGTTCTGGACACACGCCATGAGTCCTGTAATTATATACACCTTTGCCTCTAATCGCGTACCTACTATACCCAGAGGATCCCTTATTCCTTCTTGACCATCTACAATAAACTCCTGTGGTATTATGTGAAGAATATACCTTTCGGGAGAAGCAACCCCTGTTTTTGCTCCGTCAATCACCCTCCTCACATCGGACATGGATATCTCTTTGTTTTTAACTGCTACCACACTACTGCTACTCTGTGCTTTGATATGGCTACCCGAAACACCTAAGTAAACCTCGTCTATCTTGTTGCCCGACATCCTTTCTGCTTGATGCACTGCATCTTTGATGTCAGCTACCATTTGTTCCATGTTTACCACTACACCGTTTTTCAGAGCTTGAGACTCCTTTTTGCCGATGCCAGTGACCTTTAAACTTCCTTCTTTTGTCTGTTCTCCTGCTACGGCACATACTTTTGTGGTGCCAATATCCAGCCCCACTGCAAATCTATCCACCTTCTTTGCCATGTCTTCTCCACTTTACTACCATCACCTTCTCGCAGCGAGCATCCACCAGATAGATATCATTCCTCTTTTTCATTAAATTACTCCATATTTTTTTTAAGTTGTCAACATATCTCTTGTTGCAGTGGGAAGGATCAAAAGCAACATCTATACCACATTTCATGTTTACAACCATATAATGATCAGAGAGGAGTTTCACATAATTTATACTCCCCAGCCTGCTTTCCATATAATTGCATTGCTCATATATACTCTTGTATATTTTGCTGTTTGTATTTTTGAACATTTGTTTAATAAATATCAGCTTTGATGTATCTATGTGTAACGATGGACGATAAACATCTATTGTATCGCCGTTTTTATCCAGGAGGTAATATTTGTTTTTTATTTCTGATATGATGCATGGTTTTTTCTCTTCTATGTCGATAACAAGGGTATGAGGAAAAATCTTTGTAATTCTTACCGTTTCTACCCATTTTTTTCTACTTAATTTGTTGTATATTTCGTCTCTGTTTACTTTGAGCAGTGAAGCATTTATGCTTATTCCATCAAAAAGTTCATCCTTGGACAAAACCTTAACTCCCCTCACATACACATGTGTAATCTTCAAAATATCTGGAAATCTCTTTAACGCTACATCAACTGCTATCACTGTAGCTGTTGAGATTATAAAAATCAATATCAAAATTAATGCTTTTAAAAGGGGTTTTTTGACTTCTTTCTTTGTTAACTCCTTATAGTCTTTCATTTACGCTTTGTAGAATAGCTTGAGCCATATCTTCAAAGCTGTACCCCTTTGCACTGGCTGCTTTGGGAAGCAGGCTTGTTTCTGTCATACCTGGTATGGTATTTACCTCCAATATATAAGGGATATTTCCCTTGCTCAGTATCATGTCTATACGAGCCATGCCTCTGCAATTCAGTATATTGTATATTTTAAGGGCAATGTTTTCACATAGCTTTTCTACTACTTCTGGTAACACTGCAGGAATGATGTATTGTGTGGAACCCACTGTATACTTGTTGTGATAATTATAAAAGCCGTGATGTGGTTTTATCTCTATGATGGGTAAGACTTCACCCCTGAGTATGCTTACCGTCAGTTCCCTTCCAGAGATAGCCTCCTCAATAAGCAGGCTATCGTGTCTGTTCAGTAGCTTATCTACAGTTTGATGCAGCTCTTTTTCATTATATACAAAACATACATCGACACTTGAGCCCTCTTCTCGCGGCTTTACAACCGCAGGGAAGTGGTTCCATGAATAGTTTTTATTCTCTACAAGGGTGAATTTTGGCATGGGTATATTGTAATATGAAAGAAGAATCTTCGTTAAAAACTTATCCATAGCCAGCATACTTGCTTTTTTACCGGAACCTGTATATGGAATGGAAAGCATATCCAATGCTGCCTGCAGGGTTCCATTTTCTCCATCACCTCCATGAAGGGCAATAAAAACCATATCAGCCTTACTCTCCATAATCTTTTCCAGGCATCTCTCCGCGCAGTCAATTTTGCAGACTTCATACCCTCTTTTAGATAGCGCATTGTAAACAGCTTCCCCTGTGCGGAGAGATACCTCCCTCTCATTTGTTTTACCACCACACACCACCGCTATTTTCATACGATGACTATCTCCTCTTCTAAGAGGATACCAGATTTTTCATAAACAGCTTTTTTCACAAATTCTATCAATCTTGCAACATCTTCAAATGTTGCCTTGCCACGGTTGATAAAGATATTGGCGTGTTTCAAAGATACCTGTGCATCACCGATTCTATAACCCTTTAATCCTGCTCTTTCAATTAACAATCCGGCAGGTGCATTTTTTGGGTTTTTAAAGATACAACCTGCTGAAGGTTCCTGTGGTATGCTATTTTTCCTTCTATTTAAAATGGAATCTATTCTCGCCGTAATCTCTTCTCTTTTGCCCCTGGTAAAATTTTTAAGGTGTATCTCGTATATTATCGCTTCTTTGTGTATATCAATATGTCTATAGGCGGGATGTAGATCCTTCCTGCTGAGATATTTCTCGCCTCCATCGTATACCTTTACACCCTCAAGGAAGTCAGCGATACAGCTTCCAAAAGCACCACCATTCATAACTGTTACGCCTGCCATAGTGCCTGGAATACCTGCTAAGAATTCTAATCCTTGAATCTCATTTTCCATACACCATCTCAACAATTCCCCGGTGGTGGTTGCTCCTCCTACTACAATTTTATCACCTTCCATAAAGGTATAAGAAAAACCCTTTCCCAATTTTGCGAAGATGTATCTTTCGATGTTGTTTGATAGAAGCACCTTGCTACCATTGCCGATGTAGAATATTTTTCGTTTGGAACTCTGCAGTTTTTCAAAATCCTGGATATTTTCCAGCCACACTAAATCGGCATTGCCACCGATGTTTATTGTAGTAAGAGAGGATAGGTTAACATTTTTTTCTATTTTCATTGTTGTCTTAGTTTGTAGAAGAGTTCAATTCCTGTTTTCCATATGTCTCCAGCTCCCAATGTGATTACCATATCCCCTTCTTTTAATTCTCCTATCACCGCGTCTATCAATCCATCATCTCTCCTTATATAGGTGCAATCCCTGTATTTGTTAATCGCTTTTCCCAATTCTGCTGCAGTTATACCGTGGATGGGTTTTTCGCCTGCTGGATAGATATCCGTTATAAAAACCTTATTTGCCTTTTCAAAAGCAGTTGTGAATTTATCAAACAATTCCTTTACCCTCGTATATCTGTGTGGCTGAAAAAGAGCGATGATACGATTTTTGTTTATTTCACTCGCTGTATTTAGTGTTGTTTCTATTTCTTTAGGATGGTGAGCATAGTCGTCCACTATGGTTATACCCTTTTCTCTGCCCACTATGGTAAATCGCCTCTTTACTCCTTTAAATGATTCCAATGATCTTTTGATTGTTCCTGTGTCTATACCCAAAGAATGTGCGATGAAGATTGCGGGCAATGCATTGGAAACATTGTGTTTACCTGGAATGCTTAATGTGAATGTATCTAATTTTCTTCCTTTAATATACACATCGAATGTGTAGCCTATCTTTCGTAGGTGTATATTTCTTGCGTATATATCACCATTCTTCAGTGAATATTTTACTACATTACCACTTATTTTATTGCTCAGAGGGAGTGTTAATGGGTCATCGGCGTTTATTATGGCATAACCATCTGCTCGAGTATTGTTTAAAAAAGATAAAAATGCCCCCTTCTCTTTTTTTTTTTT
>JAGGSF010000047.1 GCA_021159235.1 Deltaproteobacteria bacterium
TTATCAATCTTATCAAATGTAGAGGAAAAGTCAATTTATAAATTGCCTCACCAAAAATCTGTATCAGGCAACAGAAATATTTTCATGCTCAAATTCATCTTCTCTGAGCCTATTGCACTAAAATTCAAAATGATTTGCAAGCAAAATCTCAGAAAAGAATTATTAGCCTCAGATGAACATGGGGGGGAGTTGATATATTGCCCGCTTGCCATTGAAGGATGGAATTAGAAATCTTTGTTCAACATTTAAAAACCCAGAATCATTTTTTGTTTCATCCTTTCATAAGGAATGAGTTCGTCTGCCCTTTGCATAATATACAGTTGATACTCTGCTTCATAAACATCATCCTTTGCATAGAGAAGTTCTCCTTTTACTATCTCAAGGGCTAAAAACACAGGTGCTTCAGGAATAACTACCAGATCAACCCTTGAAATATTAAAGACATCCTCAAGTTCTAAGGCAATTTCTATTTTCTCCTCAATATTAAGTGGTATTTCAGGTTTTATACCTATATCCAGATCAGATGTTCTATCAGATAGATGATTTATTTTCCCTTCAACCATGTTCAGAGCTTCTTTAGCCCTGCTGCCGAAGGCGTAAATTATCTGTAGTTTGTATCTCTTGGCTAACTTTTCAATTTTATTTTTAACTTCACTCACGACAAAATATCTACGATAAATTGTGGTAATTTGCAAGCGAAAATTATATATTTTTTATGAAGACAGCTTTTGAGAAAAATGCAGGCTGGTTTGTTGCTTGAAAAATAATGAAAGTTCCTGTATTTTTGGGTTGTGGTTAGTGCTATAATAGTTGCTGCAGGAAGAGGGCAGAGGTTTAGAGGGAAAAAGCAGTTTGCAGAAATTGACTCCAAACCCCTTATTGCTTATACAATAGATAGATTTAACAGGAATGAGAACATAGATGAAATAATAGTTGTAGTTGAAGAAAGGGATAGAGCTGTTATGGAACAAATTATAGAGAAATACGGTTTCAACAAAGTAAGGAAGGTAACTGGCGGGGGAAAGAGGAGGATTGACTCCGTTTACCAGGGAATAAAAGCCTGTTCAAATAATACCTCCGTATGTCTTATCCATGATGGAGTAAGACCAAATGTAAGTAAAAGGATAATAGACGAGGTAGTAAAAAGGGCACGGAAAAACGCCGTTGTCTGCGGTATAAAACCCCGGGATACGGTAAAGATGGTGGAACACAGCAAAATGCACACCTTGAATAGAGAATCCCTTGTTCTATCCCAGACTCCTCAAGGTTTTCCCTTTAAGTTGTTTTCAGCTGCCATAGAAAGGGCTATTGAACAGGATAGAGATTTTCCAGATGATGCAGCGATATGGGAATGGTTTTACAATGGCGAAATAGACATAGTAGAAGGCAGCATAATGAATATAAAGATTACCTATAAAGAAGATATGGAAGTGGAAAGATGTCTTTTAGGGTTGGTATAGGATTTGATGCTCATAGGTTTACTAAGCAGAGAAAGTTGATTCTGGGTGGAGTGGAGATAGATTACCCCTTGGGTCTTGAGGGTTGGTCTGATGCTGATGTGCTGACTCACGCTATCTGCGATGCTCTCTTGGGTGCAGGAGGAATGGATGATATTGGCACTCATTTCCCAAACATAAAAAAGTATAAAGATATATCCAGTATAATCCTTCTTGAAGAAATAGAGAAGATGCTCAGCAGAAAAGGATTCCATATATGCAATATAGATGCTATAATTATTGCTCAAGAACCCAAGATATCGTTGTATAAAAAGGATATGAAAGAGAATATAGCTTGTGCTCTAAAGATAAAAACAGGCCAGATCAATATAAAAGGAACAACAACAGATAAGATGGGTTTTACAGGAAGAAGTGAAGGTATTGCGGCTTTAGCTATAGCAGGGATAGAGGTATGATGCAGGAATTAGGGAAATTACTTGTATTTATAGGCATCATCTTTGTTGTTATAGGGTTTTTACTTATTATTTTTCCAAAAATACCGTATATAGGTAAGTTACCAGGAGATATATACATTGAGAAGGATAACTTTAGTTTTTACTTTCCACTTGCAACCTGCATCATTTTAAGTATAATCGCTTCACTAATATTGTACTTTCTAACCAAACATTAAGGAGGTATATAATGCTGTCAATGGTTTATGCGGCAGGTGAAGCTGCTCCTCAGGGACCCGGTCCGCTGGCTGGTATTCTTCCCTTCATACTGATTATTGTGATATTCTACCTCTTTCTCATCCTTCCCCAGCAAAAACAGAGAAAGAAACACAAAGAATTTGTCGATTCCTTGAAGAGGGGAGACAAAGTTATCACTTCCAGTGGCATCTATGGCACGATTACCAGGATAGAAGAGAAAGTAGCATATTTAGAGATAGCAGATGGAGTAAATATAAGGATTTTGAAAAACAATATTGCAACCAGGGTGTAGATGCAAAAAAACATCCTTACCAGACTAATTATCATCGCTGCCGTTTTTGTATTGTTTGTGGTTTACGCTATTCCTACTTTTGTAAAGAACAGGGATGCTCTTCCTTCTTTTTTCCCGGACAAGGTAGTTCATTTAGGTTTAGATCTAAAAGGTGGAATGCACCTGGTTTTAGGTGTGGATACTGAAAAAGCAGTGGAGACCATTGTGGAAAGGGCGGCCCATCAGCTGAGGATCCAATTGGATGAAGAAAAAATAGCCTATAATGAAGTAACACCGAAAAAAGATAAAATAAGCATCAGTCTTATTGATCCTCTGGACAAGGGTAAGTTGCTGGAACTTGTAGAGAGAAACTATCCCCATTACAGGATAGTGAAGGAAACATTACCCGTAGCGATAAAGTTAAATAAAGAGACAGGGGAAAAGATCCGTAGCAGTGCTGTAGAACAGGCATTGAGTATAATACGAAACAGGGTAGACCAGTTTGGCGTAGCTGAACCTACAATTGTGAAATATGGAAAAGACAATATTGTCGTTGAACTTCCTGGTATTAAAGATCCTGCAAGGGCAGTGAGACTCATCGGCAAAATGGCAAGATTGGAGTTAAAACTCGTTGACGAAAAGGCAGATATAACAGAGGCTCTACAGGGAAATCTACCCGAAGATGATGAACTACTTTATCAGATAAAACGGGATCCATATACGGGGGAGATTGAAAAGATACCCATGGTAGTAAAGAGAGATACTGTAATAAGCGGGGATATGGTGAAGAATGCAAGGGTAGCCTTCAGTCAATTAAACCAGCCCTATGTAACTTTTGATTTAAATCCTGAAGGGGCGCGTATCTTTGCACAATTTACGGGCAGTCACGTGGGTAAAAGATTGGCCATTGTATTGGATAATATCATTTATTCTGCACCTGTTATCCGGGAGCGCATTGGTGGAGGGAGAGGACAGATTACAGGGAGTTTTACCACCAAAGAGGCACACGACTTAGCTATTGTTTTGAGGAGTGGATCATTGCCAGCACCGGTAAAGGTGCTGGAAAACATTACTGTTGGTCCCTCACTGGGAGAAGATTCTATAAAAAAGGGTGCAATGTCAGCTTTTGTGGGTGCTACTCTGGTTGTTCTGTTTATGATTTTTTACTACGGTGCATCCGGTCTTCTGGCTGATTTTGCCCTTTTACTCAATATCATCATCATATTTGGCGCATTGGCTATGTTTGGTGCCACCCTGACCTTGCCTGGACTGGCAGGGATTGCTTTAACCATCGGTATGGCTGTGGATGCAAATGTGCTTATATTTGAAAGGATAAGAGAGGAATTACGGATAGGCAGAGCTATACGTGATGCTATAAATACCGGATATAAACGTGCCACCTTGACCATATTTGATGCCAATATTACAACCCTTATCACGACATTGGTACTTTATCAATTTGGAACAGGCCCTATCAGAGGGTTTGCTGTTACCTTAAGTATCGGTATTATAGCCAATATGTTTACAGCTATTGTGGTAACCAAATTTATCTATGATTTAGTGCTTGTGAAATTCTCACCTAAGAAACTCAGCATATAGGAGGGGTAATGGAGTTTATAAGCCCTGAGGTGAATATAGATTTTGTGAAGAAGATGAAAGTGGCAGCGGCGATTTCCTGTATCATCATAGTTATAGGTATAATCTCTTTGATTGCTCATGGTGGTCCCAGATGGGGTATTGAATTCAAGGGGGGTACATCCATTCAGGTTTTATTTAAGAAACCCGTTTCCACTGCTTCTTTAAGAGCCAATTTAGAAAAGGCAGGATTTCCCCGGGCAAAGATTCAGAAGATTGGCAGGGGGAATGAATTTGTCATATACAGTACAAGATCCTCATCTAATGTAAAGGATGAGATAAAAGAGGCCTTGAAAAGTTCCTATGGAAGTGATTTTGAGATAAGAAAAGTAGACATGATAGGTCCAAAAATCAGCAAGGATTTAAAGAAAAAGGGTATTACGGCGATGGTTATAGCTGTTTTTGCCATACTCGTTTATGTGGGATTGAGATTTCAATTCAGGTTTGCTACAGGAGCGGTTTTCGCTTTAATACACGATGTGCTGATCACCATCACCTTTCTTTCCTTATTTAATTTTGAGTTTACACTGGATATCATCGCTGCACTTTTAATGATCATAGGCTATTCTTTGAATGATACGATAGTGGTATTTGACAGGATCAGGGAAAGAGTGAGAATGGCAAAAAAGATATCCAGGGAACTGGCAATAAACAGAGGAATTAACGAGGTATTATCCAGAACAGTTCTCACCTCTTTAACCACACTCTTTGTTGTCCTCTGTCTCTTTTTCCTGGGCGGTGGAGCAATCCATGGCTTTGCCTTCGCCCTGCTTGTGGGAATAATATCTGGAACATATTCCTCCATCTTTATTGCCAGCCCTGTTCTTCTCATGTTCAAGGGTGAACTTTTACCTCCCCCGAAGGAAATCAGCCCGGAAGAGAAGTTTAAAATTTAGCGCCTTACCATCTGTGTTCCGCACTTCGGACACTTCATCTGATAACAGGGCATACCCCTTTCATGAGGTATACTGTATCCGCATTTTGGGCATACACAGTTTCCACCTGGGCCCAGCCCTCTTCCTCCACCCATTCCTCTACCGCCTTGTCCTCGTCCACGACCTGCTCCGCCGCCCTGTCCTTGCATCACTTCTCCTCGCTTTTCTTTAGTTCTTCCAGCCTCTTTTCCAGGTCTGCAGTCTGTGTTCTCAACGCTTCAATTTCTCTCTCGAGATAATCTTTCTCCTCTGCGGTTGAAAGTGGACGGTAGGGTGGGTAAAACCATCCAGCCCATCTCCATCCGAATCCTCTGCCTCTCCATCTGAATCTGAATCCTCTGCCCCATCCTCTTCCCGCAAGGAAGCCAGGAGCACCGAAACCTGCACAATATCCTAAACCTCTTCCTGTTCTTGGCCCTAACCCTAAGGGGCCTGTTCCATCTCCAAATGGCATATCTGATACCTCCTTTTTTTGTTTTAAAGATATTCCTATTCAAATTTTTTCAAGTTTATCTACCTTTTCCTTAAGTTCCGCCACCT
>JAGGSF010000071.1 GCA_021159235.1 Deltaproteobacteria bacterium
TATTAAATGCTTCAGTTATTGTCTCTTTTGAACTGCAGAAACACAGACGCAGATGCCCTTCGCCGGTGGGACCGAAAGGTGCACCGGGGGTAGTGGCTACCTTCGCTTCCTTAAGAAGTTTCATACAAAACGACACCGAATCTCTTCCCTCTTCAGTTAAAATCCTGGGGAACATGTTGTAGGAACCTTTTGGCTTTTGATAGGAAAATATAGAACTCAATCTATCCAGACGGCTGCACATCAAATTTCTCCACTCTAAGTAATGGTTATAGAATTCTTTTACACAATCCTGTGGTCCAGTCAGTGCTTCTATTGCGGCATACTGAGAAACAACGGGCGCGCATATAGTCATGGGAGTGTGAGCTTTAATTATCTCCTCTATCAGCTCTGGAGTAGCAACATCGTATCCAATTCTCCATCCTGTCATGGCATAGGTTTTCGTAAGTGTGAAGTTTTCCACAACTCTTCCCTTCATCTCCGGAATGGAACCGATACAAAAATGCTTTTCTCCATCAAATACAAAGTATTCGTAAGCTTCATCCGTTATAACCCATAGGTTGTTTTCTATTGCTATTTCTGCCACTTTTTTCAAGTCTTCTTCAGGAAATACCGCACCAGTGGGATTACAGGGATTACAATATAAAATTGCCTTCGTCTTCTTGGTAATCGCTTTTTTAAGCCCATCAATATCCAGTCTCCATCCTTCCTCCTCAATGGTGGGAAAATACACAGGCACTGCAGAAGCCATCCTAACCATCAGTTCATGCGTGGAGTAATTCGGTGAAGGCATAAGAACCTCATCTCCGGGATCAACTAAAACCAATAGAGCAGCAAATATTCCTTCCACTGCACCGGTGGTCACAAGCACACCATCAGGTTCAACCTCTATATTGTTATCCCTTCTTACCTTCTCTGCAATCACCTCCCTCAATTTCAAGAGACCCGGCGGAGGAGAGTACCTGCTGGTCAAATTCTTTTTTATTGCTTCAATGGCTGCATTGTTTATATGCTCGGGTGTAGGTGCATCTGGTCGTGCCCAGGATAGAGCTACAGCATCAGGCATACTGGCTGCTAATGCCGACATTCCGTGAATAGCGGAAGGCTTGGTCAGCCTTGCTTTCTCGGCTATTTCCAACTTCTCCATTTTAGCCCCCTTAAAATATTTACCTTACTTTACAACTCTTAATATGAAAATTCAATACCCTTTTCCATAAAATCGTGATATATTTAAAGCAATGAAACAGAAGCTCTTTCATCCATGGACAAAGGACGCAAGAAAAGCAATAGATATACAAAATAGCCTGAGGAAGAAGATTGTTTTTGAAAAGATAAATGAAAGTAGTGTGCGCTATGTAGCAGGTATTGATGTATCTTATGATAGAGATTTAAAGAAGACAATTGCAGGCGTTGTAGTCTATGATATAAAACAAAAGTGTGTTGTAGAAAAAGAATATGCCATTTTAAAAACCGATTTTCCCTATATTCCCGGTTTGCTCACCTTCCGAGAAGGTGAAGCAACCTGCATAGCACTGGAAAAGTTAAATGTGGAACCCGACTGTCTCATGTTTGATGCTCAGGGATATGCTCATCCCAGGCGTATGGGTTTAGCTACGCATATCGGTGTGTTATTTGATAAGTGTTCTATCGGTTGTGCAAAGAGCAGGTTAACTGGAAGGTTTGATGAGCATAAAGATTTCAGTTTTCTGTATGATGATACAGAGATAATAGGAGCTGTATTAAGAACAAAGAAGAATACAAAACCTATATTTATCTCCATAGGCAATCGTATAGACCTTTCTTCTGCTGTTCAGATTGTAAAAAGATGCCTAAATAACCACAGGTTGCCCGAACCCACCAGGCTTGCCCATATCCTTGTAACAAACTTGAGAAACAAAGGGTTGACAAATGTTCAAGATTTCCGAGATCATAAGGGGTGGCTTATGAACAGAGAAGAATTGTTCGTGGAGTTGAAGAAAAAGGTAAAAAACAAAAATCTTATAAAGCATATGTTAGCTGTAGAGGCGGCAATGAGAAGTCTGGCCAAAAAAACAGGTGAAGATGAGGAAAAATGGGGTATTGCAGGTCTTTTGCATGACATTGACTATGAACAGACAAAAAGTGATATGAACAAGCATAGTTTAATAGGTGCGGAAATATTGCAAAAGATGGGTTTGTCAGAGGATATTGTATATGCGGTAAAGGTGCACAATCCTGTGCACAATCTGCCCAGGAAAAGTAAAATGGATAAGGCACTTTATGCAGTAGACCCTCTGACGGGCTTGATTGTTGCCTGTGCGCTGATAAAGCCAGAAAAGAAAATATCAAAAATAGACACAGGTTTTGTTATGAAAAAATTCAGGGAAAAGGGATTTGCGGCAGGAGCAGATAGGAAACAGATAAGAACATGTGAAGAACTGGGATTTTCTTTAGAAGAATTTGTAGACATCGTTCTAAAAGCAATGCAAGGTATATCCCAAGATTTAGGATTATAGATTGAGGAGGTTTTTATGACAAGGTTGGTTTCATGTATCTTTCTGATGTGTTTTCTGGTTTTTTCAACAGGGACTTTCGCTGGCAGTATGCAATGGGAAAAAACATTTGGTGGAAGAAACAACGACGGAGCATTCTCCGTTCAGCCTGTTGGAGATGGTTATCTCGTTATTGGTTACACGGATTGTTTTGAGTATGGCGGCAGAGATGTATGGGTGATAAAGCTGGATAAAAGTGGAAATCAGATCTGGAATAGAGTATTCAGTGGACCCGAGTGGGATAAAGTGGCATCCATTAAGCGAATAAAAGACGGATATATTGCCGTTGGTAGAAGTGGTCCTCCGTTTAAAGGTGATGCCTGGGTGGTAAAGATGGACAAAAATGCAAATCGGGTGTGGAAGAAGTTGTTTGGTGGAAATAACGATGACGGCGCCTATTCCGCTCAGCCTACAAAGGATGGATTTCTCATTGCAGGTTATACGAACTCCTATGGAAAGGGAGGGTATGATGCATGGATAATAAAACTGAATAAGGATGGAAATCGGGTATGGAGTAAGGTATTTGGTGGAAAGAGCAACGAGAGGGCATTTTCTGTTCAGCAGACAAGAGACAAAGGATACATCGTTGTAGGAAGAAAGGGACTGCTGTTTAAAGGCGATGCCTGGGTGGTAAAGATGGATAGAGAAAGAAACATTGTCTGGGAAAGAACATTCGGCGGTAGTGGAGATGATGTTGCTACGGCAGTTTGTGAAATGCCATCCGGCGAGTTTATCGTTGTGGGCTGGACATACTCCTTTGGACACGGCAAGAGTGATATGTGGATAATGAAACTGGATAGAGAGGGGAATACAATATGGAGTGATACATTTGGTGGCAGAGGTAATGATTGGGCAAATTCAGTGGAAAAAACAGACGACGGCGGATATATTGTTGGGGGCGTAACCTATTCTTCTGGGAAGGGCAATAGTGATGCCTGGGTAAAGAAGTTTTAAACCAGCAAGACAGCGAGAATTCCTGTTATAAATATGCCATCAAATGTTCCTGCTCCCCCTATTGATGCTATGGGTGCCCCCAATTCCTTTATTCTGTTCAACTTTAGCAAATCTGCTCCAATGAGCGTCCCCAAAACACCACTGATGTATGCCACAACGGCAGGGTTTTGAGGAGAAAGTGCCCAGGCCGAAATTGCAGCAGATATGGGTGGGATAAAAACAGGAATTCCAATGCCCAGACCTCTTATTGGTTTTGAAAAGAAATAGCAGATAACTAAAACTATAATCGTTGCTAAAAATGATTGTAACAGTAAGAGGTACATTTTAGCTACAAGCAGACGTATTATTTCATAAAATACGATCAACACAGGTATTAATGCACCACCGACATTTACGGCGATGGTCGTTTTCTGTTCTCTTATATGAGATATGGAGTATATAAGGTTAAAGAAGGAGATCTTCTCAAATCTTTCTATAGGTGTATAACTTTCTATCTTTTTGATGGGAATGTTTATAAAACTCCCAATTAAGGAAAGCCAGAGCAAAATATAAGCCAGGAAAAAGGGAATGCCTAATTTGTGAAATACAAGTGTTACACCGCCTATAAAAGCCACAAGAAATAATGGCAACAAGAAGAGAATCAAAGCCAGCATCATAAAGGGTGTCAAAATTGGAGGAAACATAATTACATCTTTGTGAACTTTTCATCATTTGTCAACCAATAAAACATCTTGCTTCAAGAGATATCCTATTGATACAATTAAGAAATGATTAAGCTTTTACTGGTGGAAGATGATAAGTCTCTGGGTCAGGCTATAAAGGAGTTCTTGGAAGAAAGAGATTACAGAATAGACTGGATTCAAGACCCCGATGATTTGCCCCTTCATGAAAAATTAAAAACATACGACCTCCTTCTTGTGGATTGGATTTTGGGAAATAAAGAAGGTTTAGAAATAGTTAAATCTATTAAGAAAAAAGGAATAAAAGTGCCGGTAATTATGATCACCGTGAAATCTTCTTTGGAGGACAAGCTCAAAGGATTTGCCGCAGGTGTGGATGACTATATAACAAAACCCTTCTTCCCGGAGGAACTCTTAGCGAGAATCAAAGCCGTTTTAGGCAGGTATTGTCAAATAAAAGAGGAGATAAAAATCGGTAATCTTACCATCGATTCTGAGAAAAAAGTTGTTTATCTTTCCGGCAAAAGAATAGAATTAACTCTCAAAGAGTTTTTATTGCTTGAGGTTCTGGCAAGAAAAAGAGGTAAAATCCTGAGCTATGATTTTTTGATAGATTATGTGTGGGAAGAAGGGGGAAGTTACGAGACTTTGAAAAGTCACATTTATAATATCAGGAAGAAAATTGGCAAAGAGATAATAAAGAGCATAAAGGGATTTGGTTATAAGATTGATTGAAAGAGAGATAAAGAGAATAAGATTCAAGATAGTATTTTCTCATCTGGCGGTGAGTGTTATTTTATCCTTGCTTCTCGTCTTGAGTTATCTTTTCTATCAGTATTCTCATACTTTA
>JAGGSF010000094.1 GCA_021159235.1 Deltaproteobacteria bacterium
TTAAACCGGATAAAAACGGCAACTTCTCCTTTATGAACCTGTCCACACCCACATTTTGCAAGCCTATGGCGTTAATCATACCACAGGGTGTTTCAAAAATGCGGGGGGAGGGATTCCCTTCCCTCTCTTCTAAGGAAAGCCCTTTTATCACAATCCCTCCCAGATTATTCAGATTTATAAAGGGCTGCATCTCTTCTCCGTATCCACAGGTGCCAGAGGCAAGAACTATCGGATTTTTAAACTCTAAATTTTTGATCTTAATCTTTAAACGACTTTGTTCCATGTTATATCTTCTGCCTTAAAAACAGGTCCATCTTTACACACTCTCTTTTTACCCTCTCTTGTATCTATGACGCAACCCAAACACACACCAAAACCACATCCCATCATATTCTCTACAGATACATATAATCTAAAATCTCTTTGTTTTTGCTTTAAGAAAAGTTCATACAGCATAGCTAAGGGCCCACAACCGAATACATGTTTTGAAGTTTCATTTAAGGAAAAGAGTTCTACTACATTTCCCTTAAAACCCTTGGAACCATCCATAGTAGAATATAAAAAATCGTATCTGTCCGTAAAGAATTCACTCTCCGTTTCTGCTCCCCAGAAAAATTCAAAGGGGACATTATCCTCTGTTAATCTCTGGGCTAAAAATAGAAGTGGAGCAACACCCATTCCTCCTGCAACAAGTGTGGCCCGTCTAATTCCCTTATATTCAAAACTATTCCCCAATGGACATAAAATATCTACATATTCTCCTTCTTTAAGTTTGCTCAAAATGCCTGTTCCTTTCCCCACTATTCTGTAAAAAAAAGTTAAAGAATCTCCTTTCATCTGTGCAACGCTAAATGGTCTCCTCAAGTAAGGATCCAGCGTGTTTGATACCTTTATCATTGCAAACTGACCCGGTTCTGCCCTTATGGGTTTCTCCATTTTAACATTAAGAACAAAAATGTCCTTGGCGATCCTTAAATTGGAAAGAATAACAGCTTTCACTCTATGTCTTTAATCTTCAGTTTTTTTATTCCTGCCGGCACCCTTACCTCTACCATATCACCCTTTTTCTTTCCCAGGAGTGCACGAGCAATAGGTGTATTTACAGAGATTTTATGCTCTACAGGATCCGACTCATCTTCTCCTGTAATGGTGTATCTCATCTCTTTATTTTCCTTTAAATCATACAGGACAACTGTGCATCCAAAACCCACTTTGTCCTTAGATAACTTAGAAGTATCTACAATCTGCACCTGCCTAATCTTCTGCGAAAGCTCGGCTATTCTCTTCTCAATAAATTCCTGTCTGTTCTTTGCTGCATCGTATTCTGCATTCTCTGAAAGGTCTCCATGTGCCCTGGCCTCTTGAATATCCCTTATTACCTTTGGTCTTTCTACCTTCTGTAAGCGTTCTAATTCCTTCTTCAGTTTTTCAAATCCTTTCTTTGTCATTGGTATGCTACCCATATCTCTGCTCCTTGTAATATTCCTGCAGCGATTTGACATCCATCGTTTTCCCTGTATTCAACCTCTCTATCGCCTGCACGCAAGCCTCTGCACCTTCTATCGTAGTACAATAGGGAATATTATGCATAATCGTCGCCCTTCTTATGATATAGGCATCGGTGCGAGCTCTTTTCCCGGATGGCGTATTTATAGCAAGAGAAATCTGTTTGTTTTTTATCATATCCATAATATTCGGTCTTCCCTCGGAAAGCTTTTTTATGCATTCCACATTTATATTCTTTTCCCTTAATTTTTCAAAGGTTCCCTTAGTAGAAAATATCCTAAAACCCTGTTTTATCAACCTACGAGCAATCTGCGCAGCTTTTTCCTTGTCCTTATCCCTCACACTTAAAAATACATTCCCACATTCAGGTAATCTCATGTCGGCAGCCACCTGCGCTTTATAAAAAGCAGAAGCAAAGTCCTCCGATATGCCCATCACCTCACCTGTTGACCTCATCTCTGGACCCAATATTACATCTACTTCACTAAACTTGGTAAATGGAAAAACAGACTCTTTTACACACACATATTTCGGTATAACTTCCTTTATATTCAATTCTTTAAGCGTTTTCCCGATCATCAATTTGGTGGCGATCTTCGCCCAGGGAATACCTGTAGATTTGCTGACAAAAGGCACGGTGCGGGAAGCACGGGGGTTAACCTCCAACACATAAACCTTACCATCTCTTATTGCATACTGTATATTCATCAAACCTATAACATGTAAGGCTTGAGAAAAGATATAGGTTTGTCTTTTCAACTCATCAATTATTTCAGGTGATAAGGTCAAAGGGGGAATAGAACATGCAGAATCACCGGAATGTACACCCGCAGGTTCAATATGCTGCATGATAGACGCAATCCTCACATCTCTCCCATCCGATACAGCATCCACATCTATTTCTATGGCATCTTCCAAAAATTCATCTATAAGCACAGGATGGTCACCCGATACATGCACCGCCTCTTTTATGTATCTATTCAATTCCTCCTCAGAATAGATAATCTCCATCGCTCTCCCCCCTAAAACATAGGAGGGCCTTACCAGAACAGGATAACCTATTTCCTTACATATCTTTCTTGCCTCTTCTTCATTCGTTGCTGTTCCATTCTCTGGCTGTAAAAGATGTAATCTCTCTACCAATTCTCTAAACAGTTTTCTATCTTCTGCAATGTTTATATTCTCAGGGTCTGTGCCGATAATAGGAACTTTTGCTCTCTTTAAAGGTAATGCCAGTTTTAGTGGTGTCTGTCCACCAAATTGGACGATCACTCCATCCGGCTTTTCATTATCTACGATATTCATTACATCTTCAAAGGTTAAGGGTTCAAAATACAATTTATCCGATATATCGTAATCCGTGGACACCGTTTCGGGATTGCAATTCACCATAATCGTTTCATACCCTTCTTCTCTCAATGAAAATGCAGCATGAACACAACAGTAGTCAAATTCAATCCCCTGACCTATCCTGTTTGGCCCACCACCCAAAATCATGATCTTCTCATTTTTTGAAGGAATGGATTCATTTTCATCTTCATAAGTAGAATAAAAATATGGAGTATAAGCCTCAAACTCTGCTGCGCAGGTGTCAACCACCTTATAAACAGGATGTATATTCCAATTCTTCCTCTTTTCTCTTATTTTCTCCTCATCCAAACCTAATATCTCGCCAATTCTTCTATCAGAAAAACCATACTGTTTCGCCTCTTTCAACAATTCCTCATTCAATCCTTCTTTTTTAATCTTCTCTTCCTCTTCTGTAATCTGTTTTATGTTCCACAAAAACCATGGATCAATCCCCGTATAATTATAGATTTCCTCAATTGAAAAACCCCTCCTTATGGCTTCGGCGATATACCATATCATTTTGCTATTGGGCACTGTAAGTTTTCTCCTTATCTGTTCATCATCTTCTTGTATTTCCTCAAATCCAAATGAATCTATCTCCAGCGACCTTATGGCCTTCTGCAGAGATTCCTTGAATGTCCTGCCTATAGCCATAACCTCTCCCACAGAGCGCATCTGCGTGGTCAACTCATCCTTTGTATTAAATTTCTCAAATGTAAAACGAGGAATCTTTGTGACCACATAATCCAGTGTAGGTTCAAAGCAGGCTGGAGTTTCTTTTGTAATATCATTTGGTATTTCATCCAGGGTATAACCTACAGAAAGGAGTGCTGCAATCTTGGCAATGGGAAATCCCGTAGCCTTGGAAGCCAATGCACTGGAGCGAGAAACACGAGGGTTCATCTCTATGACCATAAACTCACCGTTTTCTGGATTTACAGCGAACTGGATATTTGAACCTCCAGTTTCCACTCCAATCTTTCTAATTATAGCAATAGATGCATCCCTCAAAATTTGATATTCCTTATCCGTTAAAGTCTGAGCAGGAGCAACGGTAATGCTGTCTCCGGTGTGAATGCCCATGGGATCAAAATTCTCAATAGAACAAACGATAACCACATTATCATTTTTATCCCTCATTACTTCCAGTTCATATTCCTTCCATCCTAAAACAGAAGCCTCAATTAAAACCTCACCTACAGGACTCTCTTCCAATCCCCACCTTACGCATTCCTGAAATTCATCTATGTTATAAGCTACACTTCCTCCTGTTCCCCCTAAGGTAAAAGACGGCCTGATAACTACAGGGAAACCTATCTCCCTTACCACCTCATTTGCCTCCTGAATATTATGAGCAAAACCAGATGCGGGTACATTCAACCCTATTTCTTTCATTGCGTTTTTGAACAAGAGTCTATCCTCTGCTGTCTTTATAGCACTCAAATTTGCACCTATAAGTTCCACATTGAACTTTTCCAATATTCCTTTTTCTGCTACCTCTACCGCCGTATTTAATGCTACCTGTCCGCCCAGAGTGGGAAGTATAACATCGGGTCTCTCTTTTTCTATAATCTTTGAAACCACATCGGATGTTATGGGTTCAACATAGGTCTTAGTAGCGA
>JAGGSF010000058.1 GCA_021159235.1 Deltaproteobacteria bacterium
TAGACCTGGAGATGTCATTTGTGGGAGAAGATGACATCATGGAGGTCTGTGAAGGTTTGATGAAGGAGGTATTTAAGAGAACAAAAAGTATAGATTTAGAGGTGCCGTTTAAGAGGATCAGTTATTTGGAAGCAATGGAGAGATTTGGTACAGATAGGCCCGATATGCGTTTTTCACTGGAGTTGAAGGATATTACGGATATTGTTAAAGAATGCAGATTCAAGGTGTTCAGAGAAGTGGTAGAAAAGGGTGGTGTGGTTAAGGGAATTAATGCCAGGGGAGGTGTGGATTTTTCCCGTAAGGATATTGAAGAGTTGGAAAGTGTGGTAAGACCTTTTGGTGCAAGGGGCCTGGCATGGGTAAGACTAAGGGAAAAACCGGAATCTCCTATAATTAAATTTTTTTCAAAACAGGAGATGGATAGGATTGTATCCAGATTGGATGGAAAAGCAGGAGATGTTCTATTCTTTGTAGCGGATAAAAAGGATATTGCCTGCAGTAGCTTGGCTAATTTGAGACTGTCTTTGGCAAAAAAACTAAATTTGATAAAAGAAAATACCTATGATTTTGTATGGATATCTGGATTTCCACTATTAGAATGGGATGATGGGGAAGGAAGATATAAACCCGTCCATCATCCTTTCACTTCTCCCGCAGAGGAGGATATACCATTGCTGGATAAAGAACCGTTGAAAGTGAGGTCTCGCGCCTATGATCTGGTGTTGAATGGTGTAGAGATAGGGGGAGGAAGTATAAGAATACATCAGCCGCATCTTCAGAAAAAGATATTTGAAATTTTAAATATAGGTGAAGAGGAAGCGCAACAGAAATTTGGATTTTTGCTGGAAGCTCTGAAATATGGTGCTCCCCCTCACGGGGGTGTTGCCTTTGGGTTGGACAGGCTGGTAATGGAGATCACGGGTGCAGGTTCCATCAGGGATGTTATTGCTTTTCCGAAGACACAAAGAGCAGTGTGCATGCTCTCCGGTGCTCCCGATAGCGTAAAAGAAGAACAACTGAGGGAACTGAAGATAAAGGTAATGGGCGATGCAGGGATTGAACCTGCGACCTCTGCCGTGTGAAAGCAGCGCTCTTCCACTGAGCTAATCGCCCGTGTGTAAAAGATAGCGATTGCCAGAGTAGTTGTCAAGGTATTCTGCTTTAGTAGAATAAAGGTCAGGGAGGTTGAGATGATACAAAAGACAGAGAAGATATGGTTCAATGGAAAGTTTGTTCCCTGGGATGAGGCGAAGGTTCATGTTCTCACCCATACATTGCATTATGGCCTGGGAGTGTTTGAGGGAATTCGTGCCTATAAAGCAGAAAAGGGAACAGCTATATTTAGATTGGATGAACATATAAAGAGATTCATCAACTCCGCGCATATCTTCAACATTGACCTTCCTTACTCCCATGATGAACTGATGGAAGCATCCATGGAAACGGTGAGGATAAATAGATTGGAAGAGGGCTACATAAGGCCAATTGCATTTATCGGTTATGGGGATATGGGTCTTTATCCCCGGTCGAACAAAATAGAGGTGGCTATTGCCGTATGGCCATGGGGTGCGTACTTAGGGAAAGAGGCGTTGGAAAGGGGAGTAAGAGTAAGAATTTCTTCGTATATTAGAAATTCCGTTAATGCTATGATGAGCAAGGCTAAATCCTGTGGGGGATATGTGAACTCTCAACTGGCAAAATGGGAGGCGGTAAGAACAGGATATGATGAGGCGATAATGCTGGATAGCGAGGGGTATGTTTCAGAAGGCAGCGGAGAATGTGTGTTTATAATAAGGAATGGCACAATCAAAACCACACCCCTGACTTCTATCTTGGAAGGTATTACACGCAATTCAATTATAGAAGTGGCAAAAACACTGGGTTATGAGGTAAGGGAGGAGAGATTCACAAGGGATGAGATGTATATTTCTGATGAGGCATTTTTTGCAGGCACGGCAGCGGAAATTACACCTATCAGAGAGATAGACGGAAGAAAAATCGGTGTTGGTAGAAGAGGTCCGATAACAGAAAGATTGCAGAGTATGTTTTTTGATATAGTGCATGGAAAAGAGAAAGAGTTTGAAAAGTGGCTCTTTTATGTATGAAATCTACCTCATTGATGGCAGCTTTCTTGCTTACCGTTCCTATTATGCATTGAAGATGCTTTCTTCTAAACAGGGAATACCCACGGGAGCGATATTTGGCTTTGTGCGCACCATCATTTCCTTTTTGAAAAAGAAAAATCCCGTGTATGTGGCCTGTGCTTTTGATACTCCTGTTCCCACCTTCAGACATAAGGCATTTAAAGCCTACAAGGCAAATAGACCGCCAACTCCTCCCGATCTACAGACACAGATCCCTATTATAAAAGAGATAATAGCCAGTTTGGGGATAGATGTAATTGAAAAAGATGGATTTGAGGCCGACGATATAATAGCTACATTGTGTAGATATCTTCCTCCTTCATCTCGTATATACATTGTGACCTCGGATAAAGACCTTATGCAGCTGGTAAATGAAAGAGTAAGGTTGTATGACCCGTTCAGCGATACCGTTTATGATAAAGATAAGGTTAAGGAGAAATTTGGTATCTATCCAGAACAGATGGCAGACTATCTGGCTTTAGTTGGGGATAAAGCGGATGGTATTCCAGGGGTAAAGGGTATTGGCAAAAAAACGGCGGTGGATTTGCTCAATCATTTTCAAAGTATAGAAGGTATAATTGAACACTGGGATGAAATTCCACTGAAAGTTAAAAGGTCACTCGGAGAGTTTAAGGAATTACTCAGCGGTTACAAAAAACTTACCCTGTTGGATGCCAGTGTTCCTATTTCTGTAGATTTGCAAGCACTGCGTGTTAAGAAGTGGAACAGGGAGAAGTTAAAGTCTATATTTGAAGATTTGAACTTCAGTTCTCTCATGAAATATTTGGATACCGATGAAAAAGATGATAGAAAGAAGGCTGTTTTATTGTGTAATGAGAAATGCACTTTAATAACAAGAGAAGGAGAGGTTCTGCCTTATGATGCAATCTGTGATATAGATGAGTTGATCGTCTACGATGCAAAATCTGTTATGCACAGGATAGGTGATTTAAAAAAACCGTTTTTTGATATTAAAGCCGGCATTTATGTTTTAAACCCTGATACACAGGGGAAAATAGAGAATATAATATTTTTATTGAAGGGCTTTCTCTCTCCAGATTTTTTGAAACTGCCTTTATCTGAAAGGTTATTCCGCCTTTATCCGGTGATAAGAGAAAAGATTCACGAGCTGAATATGGATAAGTTATTCTATGAAATTGAACAACCATTAGAACTTGTTGTATACAACATGGAAAAAGATGGCATTAAAATAGATACAGATTATCTTCTACATCTAAAAAATCATCTTATCCAGGAAGAGGAATCAACAAAGAGAAACATCTTTGCATTGAGCGGAAAGAGATTTAATATTAATTCTACTAAGGAGCTTCAGGATGTCCTATTTAAATCCCTGGGCTTGAAACCCGCTAAAAGGATAAAGACAGGTTTTTCCACGGACAGTGAAACATTGATTGAACTGGCAAGAAGGCACGAACTTCCCGCATACATATTGCAGTATAGAACCATACAGAAACTCCTTAATACCTATGTCGAACCGCTGCTTCATTTAGCGGATGAAGAATGCAGGGTGCATACTACATTCAATTTAACGGCAACTTCTACAGGCAGACTTTCTTCTTCCCATCCCAATCTGCAAAATATACCTGCTGGAGATATACTCTCTGAAGATTTAAGAAAAGCGGTGATAGCCGAAGATGGATACAGTATCATCTGTTCAGACTATTCGCAGATTGAATTGAGGGTTATGGCAGCTCTCTCTAAGGATGAAGAGCTTATTTCTCTCTTTAGACAAAACAAAGATATGCACAGTGAGGTGGCATCCCATCTCTTTGGTGTAGAAGAACAGATGGTTACCCCTCCCATGAGGCGTGCCGCAAAAACGATAAACTTTGGCATCATGTATGGAATGGGAGCAAATAGACTGAAGAAGACCTTGAATATTTCCTTAAATGAGGCGAAGTCACTTATCAAGAGGTATTTCTCCCGCTTCTCAAAGGTAAAATCATATCTGGAAGAAACTGTTCAATCTGCAAGAAAGAATGGGTATGTAGAGACATACTTTGGCAGGAGGAGGTATTTTTCTTGTGCAGGGGATGCCGAAAAGAGGAAGGTGGTCAATGCACCTATCCAGGGAACTGCCGCAGATATTATAAAGATAGCAATGGTGAGGTTGTTCGAAGAACTAAAAAGATATAGGGAACAGGCACGCATTGTTTTGCAGGTGCATGATGAGCTACTGTTAGAGGTAAGAGATGAAATAGTAG
>JAGGSF010000041.1 GCA_021159235.1 Deltaproteobacteria bacterium
GGTATATACAGAAAAGAAAAATGAATTTCTTACTCGTATTTTTATACTCTTATATCATGGGGAGTATACCTTTTGGTTTTATCATCGCCAGGAAAAAGGGAATAAACATTAGAAAATCTGGCAGTGGAAATATTGGTGCTACCAATATTTTTCGCTCAGTAGGAAAAAAAGAAGGGGTAATTGTTCTTATACTGGATATGCTTAAAGGCGCATGTCCTGCTTTTCTCACCTCTGCCTGTATGCCTCAAGCATTATCTGTTAGTCTGGTTTCAGCCGTTTTAGGGCATGATTTCTCCATTTTTCTGAGATTTAGAGGAGGGAAAGGGGTGGCTACAACCTACGGTGTCTCACTTGTTGCAGTACCTATTGCTGCTTGCATAGGTTTATTTTTGTGGGCAGTTGTCTTTCTCCTGTTTCGCTTTTCTTCTCTCAGTGCATTAATCTCCTATGCTGCAACTTCTACCTTAGTATGGTTTCTATATCCTTCACAGGTTATGATAAACTGCACTGTGTCTTTTTTGTGTGTGCTCATGATAATAAAGCATATTCCAAATATAAAAAGACTGATAACAAAGGAGGAAAAGAGATTGCAGCCATGACATTGAAAGCAAGAGAGATAGATTTTATAGCAGATAAGATAGTAAACAGATTGATAAGAGAAGGGTTTATTCATTTAAAAAAGGAGAAATCTGTAATAAAGGAAATCGTTGCTCAGGTGTTGCAGGAGGATGCAGACAAAGAAAGGAAGATAGAGCAGCAAACCAGGGAACTGTTAAAACAATTCAAGGATCAGATCAAAGAAGAAGAGGTTGACCAATCAAAGTTGTTTACTATGGCCAAGAGAAAAATAGCAAAGAAAGAGGACTTTATACTGTGAGAAGAAGATACAGTAAGGACAGAATAAGAAAACTATCCAGAATGATTGTAGAAAAACTCAAAGGAGAAGAGGCATGTTCATATTTAGTAGATGAAAACATAATAAGAGAAAACATAGAGCAGATTATAGAGGCTTATTTTTCCCTGGAAGATGAAGCGCATGAAGCGGTCATGAAAAAGATTGAACAGATGAAAAAACTCACACCCGGCAGTGCAGAGTGGGAAGTAACATACAACAGGTTGTTGGAAATGGAAATAAACAAGAGGATGCTATAAAATGAAAGCAGTGCTTGTTCTGGAAAATGGAGAAGTATGGAAAGGAAAACCTGTTGGTAAAAAGGGAACAACGGTGGGCGAGGTTATATTCAATACCAGCATGACAGGGTATCAGGAAATACTTACTGATCCATCGTATAAAGGACAGATTATCACCATGACCTACCCGGAAATTGGAAATTATGGTATAAATGAGGAAGATGTTGAATCATCAAAGATATGGGCGCAAGGATTTATAATTAAGGAAGACTGGCAAGTTCCTTCCAACTTCCGAGCAAAAAACAATCTTGATAATTTTCTTAAATCTCATAATATCGTGGGAATTAGCAACATAGATACAAGAAAACTTACCAGAGTGATAAGAAATTATGGTTCTTTGAAAGGCATAATATCCAGTGAAACAGACGATGTAGAAGAGCTTATTAAAACCCTGAGGGCATATCCGGATATCGAAGGAAGAGACCTGGTACAACATGTAACCTGCAAAAAACCATACAGATGGGAAGGGGGATTGTGGAAACCGTATGGAGGATTTGAAAATACATCCAGCATTAAAGAAAGAAAAAGAATAGCCGTATACGATTTTGGAATAAAGAAAAACATATTGAGGCACCTGTGGAATGTAGGATTTGATGTGTATGTATTTCCTGCATACACAAAATGGGAAGAAGTAAAAAAACAACAGGTAGATGCGATACTTCTCTCCAATGGTCCAGGAGACCCCAATGGCATCGATCAAAGGTATATTGAAAACTTGAGACACCTGGTATTGCATTTTCCCACAATGGGCATATGTTTTGGACACCAAATTGTTGCTCGTATCTTCAATATAAAAGTATTCAAGATGAAATTCGGCCATCATGGAGGAAATCAACCCGTAAGAGATGTAAGAACAGGCAAAGTATACATAACAGCTCAGAATCACAACTATGCAGTAGATGAAAGAGACGCTACAGGCAAGGGATTTGAGATTACACATATAAATTTGAACGATGGAACGGTAGAGGGAATGAAGCATAAAGAACTGCCTGTATTTTCTGTTCAATACCATCCAGAAAGCTCTCCTGGTCCGCATGATGCACAAACATTGTTTGAAAATTTTTATGAAATGGTCGAAAAAGGAGTAACAGATGAGAAAACAACAAACCATAAAACATGAAACAGAAATTACCGGTATCGGTCTTCACTCTGGCAAGGAGGTGACTGTAAGACTAAAACCTGCCCCAGAGGATAGCGGTGTACAGTTTGTAAGGGTCGATCTTCCCCATCTACCAACAATAAGATACAAACCCAGCAATGTAATCAGTACCAGACTGGCAACTACGATAGGTGAAAACGGCGTAGTGGTGAGAACGGTGGAGCATTTAGTTGCTGCACTATGGGCATTAAGGATAGACAATATAATAGTGGAGATCAACAATGAAGAAGTTCCCATTATGGATGGTAGTGCTTCTCCTTTTGTTTATATCATAAAAAATGCGGGTATCATAAAACAGGACAAGCCAAAACCCGTGCTTATCCTCAAGAAAGCGGTATATATAAAAGAAAACGGAAAATTTGTAGCTATGGTTCCAGACAGGGGTTTCAAGATTAGCTATGCGATAAACTTCAATCACCCTATAATTGGCAGGCAAAAGATGAACATTAGCATTAATGAAAAAACGTTTATAACCGAGATCAGTAGTGCAAGAACATTTGGCTTTTTGGAAGATGTTGGATACCTTCAGTCTCACAATTTAGCTTTAGGCGGATCACTGGATAACGCTGTAGTTATAAACAAATATAAGATACTCAATGAGGATGGCTTGCGATATGAAGACGAATTCGTAAGGCACAAAATCTTAGATGCAATAGGCGACATATCTCAACTATGGTACGATATAAGGGGAAGGTTTATAGCTTACAAATCTGGACATACATTAAACAATAAAATTGTGAAGAGGCTAATTCAATATCCGGATGCCTGGTGCCTGGTTAATCAGACAACAGAAGAAGATTTTGTCTTGCAAGGTGTAGACCTGCAGAAGGAACCTAACTTCTGATAATTTACATTATGTAAACTTTTCATGCAGCAAGGAAAATACAGGTTTTCTGAAGAACCCTTTTTATTAAAAGATTTTATAAAAGATAAAGATTACAAAACAATAGTAGATCTGGGAGCAGGTTGTGGTATCATTTCCATTCTCTTGTCTTCCCGTTTTCCAAAGTCCAAAATATTTGCTATAGAATGTGAAGAAGAAAGCTTTCAAAAGTTAGAGACGAATATAAAAGAAACAAACAATATAACTGCCATTCAATGCTGGATAGAGGATGCCCATAAGTTTATTGCACCAAATACAGTAGATCTTGCTGTATGTAATCCCCCTTATTTTGATGAAAAGAAGAGTCGCATTTCTCCCTACCCACAGAGAAGACTTGCCCGCTCTTGTAAAACTGAACAGTTGGAAGGCATTATCAAAGAAGCAGGTATTCTTTTGAAAGAAAGGTCTCCGTTTTATATGTGTATCTCTCCTCAAAGATTGGTGGACGCTTTTATTTTATTGAGAAAATATCACTTCGGTGTAAAGAGATTAAAAGCCGTATACGGTAATAAAAACAAGGATGCCTTTACCATCCTTATAGAATCTACATACAATACTCAGGACAACACAACTATGGAGCCTCCCCTTTATACCAGTTGATCAATGTGTTGTATATGTTCTCTTCGGTTATACCACATTCTTTTTCCAGCTCTTCTATTTTTCCATGCTTTATAAATCTATCAGGTACAGCAATATGCTTAACTGTTTTGTTATTTATATCATTACGATACATAAGCTCTAAAATTGCATCTCCCAGCCCACCTATACATGCGTTTTCTTCCACTATCATCACGAATTCCGCCTTATCAATTGCATCCAAGATAACTTCATCATCTAAGGGTTTAATAAAACGAATATTGATCAATGTAGGGTTAATATTCTTTTTCTTTAAGGGAGATATGACATTCATCGCTTTTTCTACCGTATTGCCTACCGCCAGAATTACTGCA
>JAGGSF010000075.1 GCA_021159235.1 Deltaproteobacteria bacterium
CTTATCACATTCGCTATTCGCACCTGAGGTGAAAGCAGCTCAAAGGCGAATACAATGGCACTCTTGTCTCCTTTGCACCCGGCATGGGGAATGCCATACAACTTCCCCAGAACATATATATCACCCCCTGCTATAATATAGGCATTTGTGTTTACGTTTCCCAGGATTACTATATTTTCATCTGCTCGAATGGTTTGACCGGACCGTATATTTTGTCTCCAGGTTACCGATTCTCTTTCAGGAGGACGAGAGAGTAGGATGCTATTTGTGTCGATAGGAGGGATGGATAGTTTTTTAATTTTTTTGTTTGCCTCATAGGCAATTACGTTTACTTCCTTTTCTTTTAGCCTGTCTATCAGAGGTTGCGCAATGGGCAGACTCTCTTCATCAAACCTTATAATAACAGGAGCATCCTTTAAGAAGAGAGGGGGAAAGTGTGTTGTTTGCATGAACATTTCTATTTCTTGTAAATCCGCACTTTTCACCTCTATTTCAAATCCCAGGAAACTTCTGCCTCTTATATTCAAGACTGCCATTAGAAACAAAATATCATAAAAGAGATGTGGTTGCAAGTAAATGTTGACTTTTAAGGAATGGATAGAATAATTAAAGGTATGCGTGCTCCTGTTTGTGAAATATTCTATTCTATACAGGGGGAAGGCATTTTTGCAGGAAGTCCCTGTATATTTGTGAGATTCTCTGGATGTAATTTGAGATGTGAATGGTGTGATACGAAGTATGCCTGGGATGTAAGGAAAGCACATCTTATGAGTGTAGATGATGTTTATAAGAAGGTTAGTAATTTTAATTGTAGGAGGCTTGTTTTTACAGGCGGAGAGCCTGCGCTTTACGATGAGTTTATGTTCCAATTCATGAAATGTTATCGTTTTTTATATTTCCTGGAGACAAATGGCACCATCTTTCCTGAAAAGAGTATCTCTCTTTTCCATCATGTAGCTATCAGCCCCAAGCTGGAATATATTAAGGAAGATGTTATAAAGAAGATTATTGGGGGAAATTGCAATGTGGAGTTTAAATTTGTGGTAAGAGGTGAAGAGGAAATAGACAGATTTATGGAATGGGTTAAAGACCTTTCTTTGACAGGTTTTCCACTGATTTTTCAGCCGTTGTTTGAGGATAATGTTGATTATATTGAAAGGACAAAAAAGATTGCAGACCATATTCTTAGGATAGGGGCAGATTTTGATGTGCGTGTTTTGATGCAGCAGCAGAAGATCATATGGGGAGGAAGAAGGGGTGTTTAAAAAGAGTGCGCTGGTTATATTCTCCGGGGGACTGGATTCTACTACCTGTCTCTACTGGGCTGTAAACAACTACAGTGTGGTGCATACCTTGACATTTTTGTATGGGCAGAGGAATAAGGTAGAGGTAGAATATGCAAAGAAGACTGTGGATTTAATCAAAAAAGCAGGAAAAGATATAAACATGCATTTTTTTAAAATTGACCTCTTTCAAATAGGTGGTTCTGCTTTAACAGACAGAGGCATAGCTGTTCCTAAGAGAAGAACATTGAAGGATATCGGTTATGGTGTTCCTGCTACCTATGTTCCTTTTAGAAATGGTATATTTTTATCCTTGGCTGCTGCTTTTGCTGAAAAGGAAAATGTGGATGATGTAATAGGAGGATGGAATACGGTAGATTTCAGTGGCTATCCGGATTGCAGGGAGGATTTTCTTAAAACTATGGAAAAAGCTATAAATTTGGGAACAAAAAGGGGAATTGAAGAAAAGCCCATTCATGTTGTTTTCCCTCTTATCTATAAGAGTAAAATGGAGATAGTAAAGTTTGGTAAGGAAATGGGTGCGGATTATTCCTATGCTTATTCCTGCTATGAAGGGAAAGAGATTCCCTGTGGTGAATGTGATAGTTGTATATTGAGGAAGAAAGGCTTTATGGAAGCGGGTTTTGAGGATGATTTTCTGGTGAGGTTGAAGAAAGAGGGTAAACTTCGGTAGATTCTGTTAACATCTCCTCTAAGGGTTCATTGCTTTCTACAGGTATAAAGTTGGGATAGGAGAAGTGAGGATTTATCTTGAGTGCCTTCATTCCACCGTATGTTGCCCAGTAAAGGATGAATCTGGGGTCAATGAATGGAAATTTTTTGAATACAAACTGTATTTCCTTTAGAAAATCCATATCATCTACGCTTGCCAGGCTGTCTGTGCCAATGGAGATATTTATACTGCCCTTTAATATTTTTTCCATAGGAGGAAATCCTGCTCCGATAAAGTCGTTGCTCCTTAAACACAGGGCTATGGAAGCATTTCTTCTATCAATTATATCTATATCTTCATCTGTAATATGTACGCAGTGCACCAGTATTGTGTTTTTATCGATGATATTCAGTCTTTCAAGGTATTGGACAGGTGTTTTGGCTGGGGGCAATTCTTTTAGAAAGCCTATTGTTTTAAGGAAATCATACATTTTGCCTTCTTTTTTCACGAATCTATACTCTTCTGTACTTTCTGCAACATGTATACTCAGTGGGGTGTTCATCTTTTGGTGTATATCAAATATCTTCAGTAGCATCTCAGGGGATGTAGAATATATGGCGTGAGGGCTTGGGCATAGGGGGAGGTGTGTTTTCTGTTCCAGATGTGGGATGTGTTTCTTTCCATAGATTTCTAAAAATACAGCACCACCTTTAAAGTTTTCTTCTATTAGTTTCATACAGGAAAGCGTATTTGATACATCCCCGATATATGCTACGCCACTTTTCTTTAATGTATTTATTGCTTTTTTTGCTTCATCTAACCTTCTTTTATTGGAGATGGGCATTTTCCTAAGTGCTATTATATTTTTTAACCAGGGAAAGAAACCTTTTCCTTTAGGGAGTTTGCCTTTCAGGTGTGATAATTCTATATGGGTATGAACATTCACAAAACCGGGCGTACAAAGTCCGTCCCTATCTACAATGTGTGCTTCAGGATAAAATTTTTTTAAAAGATGAAGAGAGGCTATTTCACCGTTTTTTATAAAGATGGCTTTATCTTTATGTAATGTATTTCCATCAAATATCCACTTACAATTGATTATCATCTTATGGTGCGAGCGGGGAGACTTGAACTCCCATGGGATTTCCCACTAGATCCTAAGTCTAGCGCGTCTACCAATTCCGCCACGCTCGCCTGCTTATATACATTAATAAAAAATTCGCAGAAAGCAAGTAGAACTATGGTGGAGAATTTGACAATGCTCTGCCGGAATGTATAATTTAAGCAAAATGACAGGAGGGGGGATAAATGTTAAATGTCGCAGATGATTATGAGAATACACTGAAGAATATTGAGGGTGGGAAGATTATTGAAGGAAATGTAATTAGCATAAGGGGTGATGAGGTATTCGTAGATGTAGGTCTCAAGAGCGAGGGCATAGTAAATATTAACGAGTTTAGTGGAAAAGAGATTAATGTAGGAGATAAGGTAGATGTGGTTTTTCTGAACAGGCAAAATGCAGATGGATTTCTTATGCTTTCCAAGAGAGTGGCAGATAGAATAAAAGCCTGGCAGAAGATATTAGATGCGTATAAAAATAGAGGTGTTCTGAAGGGGCAGGTTAAAGAAAGGGTGAAAGGTGGTTTTAGGGTAGATATTGATGGATTCTCTACATTTCTTCCTGGTTCCCAGGTAGGTGTGGATAAAGTGGTTGATTTTGATGCACTTGTAGGCAAAACACTGGATTTGAAACCTATCAGCGTTAATGAAGAAAAGAAGAATGTTGTCGTTTCTCGAAAGGTTATCATTGAGGAGGCAGAAAGACAGAAAAGAAGGGAATTTTTTGAAAAGATTAAAGAGGGAATGATAGTTGAAGGAGTGGTAAAAAACATTACCGATTACGGTGTATTTGTTGATCTGGGTGGTATAGATGGCTTTATGCATATCACAGACATGTCGTGGAGAAGAGTAAATCACCCCACAGATTTGGTAAAAAAGGGTGAGAAGATCAAGTTAGTGGTAGTTAGAATAAGTGATGAAAATAGAGGTAAACGTATCTATCTGGGCTTAAAGCAGTTGCAGGAGAATCCATGGCTAAAAATAGCGGAAGAACTTAAAGAAGGAGATATTATTACGGGGAAAGTTAGTCGTATTGTGGATTATGGTGTTTTTATAGAAGTAGAT
>JAGGSF010000089.1 GCA_021159235.1 Deltaproteobacteria bacterium
AGATCTTTCTCTAAAAGTTTTTCTATCCTGGCTATATCTTCCTGAAGAGACAGAAGGTAGTATAATAATAAGTGTGTACTTTTAAAGATCTTGACCAATAAAGAAAAATGGCTTATCCTCTCTTAAATGGAAAAAAACAACACCTGCTCTTTAAGAGCAGAAAAGGAGGATAAGCCACATGGATATTGTAGCACAAAAGAAGGTAAAAGGTCAAGAGGAAGAGAGATTCCAGAGTATACAGGACAGTCTGCAGGATATCGAACCAGAGAAGTTCTGGGAGGAATTAGGTGAGATAATAAGAGAGGGCATTCGCATTGCACTGGAAAAAGCAATACATTATGAGTTCAGTCAGTTTATCGGTGCTCTTGAATATGAGAGAACCCCAAATCGCAAGGATCATCGAAATGGTTATAGGAAAAGAGATTTTGAGACAATTTATGGTGTCCTGGAAAATATAAAAATTCCCAGGGCAAGATGTAGCTCTTTCACAAGTAGGATCATCCCAAGATTTAAGCGAAGAGAGAGAAAGATAGGTCATCTTATCTCTCGGATATTCCTTCTTGGTCTTTCAACAAGGGATGTGAAGAAGATATCAAAACACATCTACGGAAAAACCTATTCACCAGGTCTTGTATCAAGGTTCAATAAAGAGCTTGGGGAAGCTCTCACTCTTTGGCAAGAAAGGCCCATTGAGAAGGAGATAACTTATCTATACCTTGATGCAGTGAATCTTCCCATAAGAAGAGATAAAACATCAAAAGAGGCACTTCTCTGTGCAGTTGGTGTCACAGATACAGGAGAAAAGGAGTTTCTGGATTTCATGCTGGGTGGAAAGGAGTGTCAGATATCCTGGGAGAAGTTGCTTCTTCGGTTAAAAAGAAGGGGACTTTCTGAAGAGAAGCTCAAGCTTGTCATTGTAGATGGTAATCCCGGGCTCCTGGCAGCACTTAGGACATCTCTTCCCACTATACCTGTTCAGCGCTGCACGGTGCACAAATTAAGAAATATCTCCAATCATTGTCCCAGAGCTATTCAGGCAAGTGTTGTAGCAGATGCCAAAAGAATAATCTATGCTACGAGCAAAAAAGAGGCACTTGAGGAATTCAAAGCCTGGAAAGAAAGATATAAGAATCTTGCTCCTAAAGCCATTGCCTGTCTTGAGAAAGATCTTGATGATGTTTTAAGGTTTATGGACTTTAGATATAAAATATGGGTATCCATTCGTACTACTAATATTATCGAGAGAGTGTTCCGGGAGTTCCGCAGGCGTATAAATACAATGGATACATTTCCAACAGAAGAATCCTGTATCAGGATAATGTTCTCGTTAGCTCAGTTAGTAAACGAAAGTTGGGAGGGTAAGCCATTTAGACACTTTAAGTAAAAGCACACACAAATCTTGACACTACCTCTTTTTTTCTATCAAGGGGTGCATCTCCTAAGATAAACAGGGTCTTTAAGATCCTCCAGGTTGGATCATCTTTTTTTATAGGTCTAACCCATGCAAGTAACGATGCTCCAAAGACAATGGGGGTTATCTTAATGGTCCTTTGTATCCTCAGTTTAAAAAAAGGGGTAAAGGTTAGCTTTACTGTGCCAGGCTGGGTTGTATACTCAAGTTCCTTTTTCCTTGCCCTTGGGGTTTTAAGGGTAGGATGGCGTATAATGAGAACAGTTGGTACAAAGATCTACAGAATCCGTCCAATCCATGGATTTGGAGCCCAAACCGGGGCAAGTATCATCATCCTCTTATCGTCCCTGACAGGTTTTCCTGTAAGTACAACTCAAATTGTAAACTCATCAGTTATGGGTGCAGGAGCATCTGAGAAACCTAAGGCTGTTAGGTGGAATGTTACAAGGAGTATACTTTTAACCTGGATTATAACAATACCTTTATCTGCCCTCATAGCAGCAGGAATTTACCTTTTAATAAGAGTTTTACTTATAATTTAAGGAAGGCTTATGGGTTATCTTAAAGCTTTAAGGGATATTTTTTTTCCTGAAAGGGTGGATTTTCTTGATATGCTCTTAAAACAAACTGAAAGTACCCTGAAAGGAGTTAGGGCACTTAAAAGGTTTATGGAGGAGCCAAATGCATTTAACGCAGGGATTGTAAAGGAGGTTGAAAGTGAGACCGATGATATCCGTCTTGAGATAATAAAAAAGCTAAACAAAGCCTTTGTGACCCCTATTGATAGAGAGGATATATTTTCCCTGTCAAGGGCAATAGATGATATTGTTGATTATGCTCAAAGAACAGTTGAGGAGATGCTGATCTACAAGGTAGAGCCTACTCCAAAGATAAGGAAAATAGTTGATGTTCTTGTTGGGGCAACTGAGGATATATATATGGCCGTTAAAAACCTGAAGGAAAAACCAGAAAAAGTCCTGGAGTATGTAATTAAGGCTAAAAAGGCGGAAAATCATATAGAGCATATCTACCTTGAGGCACTTGCAGATCTTTTTGAAAATAAGGACACAATTTACATCTTAAAGATGAGGGAGCTTTACAGACACCTCAGTAATTCAGCTGATAGATGTGATGAGGCGGCAAATGTGATAAGTGATGTTGTGATGAAGATAAGCTGAGAGGAGAAAGAAAGTATGAAAGCAGCAATCCTTCATGGTCCAGGAAATATAAAATGTGAGGTAATACCGGATCCTGGAATATCCAAAGATGAGGTGCTTGTTGCCGTAAAGGTGGCAGGTATATGTGGTTCTGATATTCCCCGCTATGAGAGGGGCATATTCCCCTATAATTTTAAAATCCTTGGACATGAATGTGCAGGGGAGGTAGTAGAGGTTGGTAGGGAGGTTAAGGAGATAAAAAAGGGGGATAGGGTAGCTGTTATTCCTACTATCCCCTGTGGAAAGTGCCCTTTGTGCAGGGTTGGGAAATTTTCTCTTTGTGATAACTTTATAAGAATGGGAACAAGGATAGATGGCTGTTTTGCAGAGTTTATTAAGGTATCCCCTCAAAACTTACTTAAACTCCCCGGCAGTATCGATTACGAGGAAGCCTCCCTTTTAGAACCGGCAGCTGTTGCCCTTCATACCTTAAAAAGAGGCAGGGTTATCCCCGGTGATCTTGTGGTCATTATGGGATTTGGCACAATTGGCTCATTATGTGCTCAGTTTGCAGATATACTTGGTGCAAGATCCATTTACATTGTAGATATAGCAGAAGAAAAGCTTAACCTGGCAAGAAAATTAGGATTTACAAACCTTATAAATGCAAAAAAGGAGGACCCTGTTAAAAGGATACTGAAGCAAAACAGACAAGGAGCGGATCTTGTTGTTGAAAGTGCAGGCTCTAAGATAACCTTAGAGGAAAGTATATACCTTGCAAGAAAGAGAGGAAGGATTGCCCTTCTTGGTCTTATAAGAGATGATGTAGTTATTCCAGAAAAAGCTTATTCCACCATCATCCATCATGAGATTAACCTTTATGGAGTTTACGATACAGATCTTGAACCTTTTCCACCTTATAACAGCTGGAGAACTGCTCTTTACTTTATTGCCCGGGGAAAGATTAAAATTAAGCCCCTTATCTCTCACAGGTTCAGGATTGATGAGGTAAGTGAGGTTTTTAAATCCATTAGCTGCAACAGGGGAAAATACAACAAGGTACTTTTTACATTTTAGTTAGAATGATAAGGATATCTGGTAGGATGTGATATTGGTACAGGTGGAACTAAAGCCATTATTGTTAATCTTAAAGGCAAAGTAGTTAGTTCCCATTTTTTTGAATATGGATTGATTATTCCTAAATCTGGATAGGCT
>JAGGSF010000020.1 GCA_021159235.1 Deltaproteobacteria bacterium
GCTTGTGTAGATAATCTTTTTTCCTTCTTTTCGCCAGCGAATACAAAAACTTCCCACCTTATTTTCATAGGTATAACTCTCCGGTATAAAAAAGAGCACATAACCATCGGGCAATGTAACCACAGCCCGAGTATGTTTTTCCATCCTATAACCAATCCGATAAGAATATCTGCGTTTCCTCAAGGCCACCTGTTGACATAAACGGGTATATACAACTACAGGTGGATGGAATAAGAGCATATGAGCGGTCTTAGTAGCAAACTGGTTGTCTTTTAAATGAAAAGAGGTAATCACTTCAGGTTGGATCAGATTGTGAAAATCGGAGATATAGATATTTTCTATGCTTGCTCCAGGGCTAATCTCTGAAGCTTTAGCTTCCAGAAATCGTCTTCTTTCCCTTTCTGTAGCATATAAAAACCTGTGTCTTTCAAACATGGCATACACACCACTGTAGCTGAATTTTACCTGACCTTCTAATGCACCATTCCCGTAGAGTTTAAAATCTCCACTGTAGTTTTCCTGATTGAAGCTGGAAGGAAAAACAGGTGTTTTTGCTAAAATAGCCCTTTTCCCATCAATAATTAGCACCTTTCTTCCCTGATCCGAAGGAGGAAGCATGCCACATGAAGCCGTTTCAGCTGTGCTATCCAGGAAGATAAACTTGCCATTCAAATGCACTGCTACAATTTCATGGTTGAATGCCGCCGGTGTAGGGAGATCTGCATCCAGAGGAGATACACTTGAAGTGGGGATAAGCACCGGGTAGGCGTCAATACCTACTGCCTTTAGCATACTGATCAATAGAGTGGAATGGTCTTTGCAATCACCATACTTCAGGCGAAAGATTTGGGCAGCGGGATGAGGCTTATATCCATTGATACCAAACTCAACACCTACATAGCGAATATTGGTAGCAACATAATTGTAGATCGCTTCTACCTTTTGCCATGGACTGTTCAATCCTGCTGTAAGCCTTCGTGCTTCTTTCCTAATGGCTTCATCTGGTTGCATGGCTTCCCTGGACAGTTCCGTATACCAGGATGCTACTTTATCCCAACTGGAAATACTGGATACAGAAACGCGGGCTGCAATTTCCTCCAGGGGTGGAGCATCATGCTCTTTGTCTATAGCGGGCAGATCTTCCAATTCCCAGGTATAGATCTTTCTTCCATTTTTTTCTTTAATTACAGGAAGAGCGGTGAGATTCTTCTTTTTTATTTTAAGGAATCTGCAGGCAGGGAATTCCAGCTGATAGACAGCTCTTTTTACCGGATAATACTGCTGAAACAGATTGCTTGACCAAAAATCACCTTTCATATATGGTTTTATAGTTTTTTCGTAGGCATAATCAATGATTGCCCCCGGACAGAGAGCAGGCATGGAGATGGTCTGATATTTCAGGTCTGAATAAATGGGAGCATCTTTGACAAAAGGAGGAGAAACAATATTGTAAGCCTTAGAGTCAGGGTTTATCCTGATACCGCTGGGAAGTAATGTAAAAGCGTGAAGAACCTTTAATTTCTCAAACTCAGTAGAAAACGGAATCACCACCTCTCCAAATTCTTGAATACCCTTGCGATTCAGGAGTTTGATGCGTATATGCACATGCCGTTTTTCTCTGCCTTGATCGTCAAAAGAACTCTTCCACTCATCCAGCAGGATAATCGCACCCCTGGATGCAGTCTGAGCCTGTGCCAGATTCAACAGATAGAGTATTAGTGCGAAGCTTAAAAATAGAATTGATAATCTTTTCATATCTTTATATTATCACCAATTTAGAATACTTTAAAGAGGAGTTTCTTGCTTTATTGTACAAAAGGTTTATAATACTGGTTTTATGAAAAATAATAAGAGTTTTTCACCCACAGGAAAAAGCATTTTAGCAGGGATATTCATCGGTGTGTTTATAACATGTCTGGCATGCAAATACAGTAACCTCTTCCAAACTCAAACCACAACCACCAATGTTAGTTTCAGCGAAAATTTATTAAACAATCCAGAGAAATACACAATCAAAAGAATTCCGAAAAGTATTGCCAGCATAGATGATGTTGAGTTGAGGAATTCCGAAAAGTATTGCCAGCATAGATGATGTTGAGTTGAGGAAAAGAGTTTTTATACGCATTCTTACACCTGCCGCTATGGTTGCACTATCAGAGGTAAGAAAAGAAAGGAATGCCCTGATAAATATCCTTAAGAAGATGAATGGCCAGAAGATCACGGACGCCAGCTTAGATTCCATAGACAAAGATGAGAGAGTTTTTTTAAGGGTTATTGTAAAGAAATATCGTTCTAATGATCCCTCAGAACTTCTAAAAAGGATAGATGAAGTTCCGCTGAATCTCATCCTTGCTCAAGCAGCAATAGAATCAAACTGGGGAACATCAAGATTTGCCATTGAAGGTAACAATCTGTTCGGCATATGGACCTACAGACATCAGGGTATTAAACCCAAAAAATCCAGGCCTGGGGATAACCATAAAGTAGCAAGGTATCCTTCCATTTTAGATTCTGTAAGGGATTATATATATAATCTAAATGTAGGTTGGGCATATAAAGATTTCAGGGAGGCAAGGACAAAGACTAAGGATGCAGTAGAACTTGCAAGTTACCTGTCAAAATATTCCGAAAAGGGACAGTTGTATATCAAGCTCGTCAAAGCCCTAAGCAGAAAACTTAATAAGCAATACACTATAGACAGATCAGCATCGTATGTCAATTTATTTAATTAGATTTATCTGTATACTCATAGTTTTCTTTTTCTGTAAATTTGCACTTGCAGGAAATGTTGTGGTTCTTATCTATCACAAGATCGGAGAGCCCCTTTCTCCTTCCACAAATGTAAGCTTAAAAAAATTTAAACATCAGATGGAATACTTAAAAACCCACAACTATCAGGTTATCCACTTGAAAGAAATGGTCAGCCGGTTAGAAAATCACAAAGCACTACCAGAAAATGGAGTTGCGATTACCATGGACGATGGTTATAAAAGCATTTATACCAACGCTTTTCCCATCTTAAAGGCTTATGGGTACCCGTTTACCGTATTCTTGCCCACCGAAGCCATAGAAAAGGGGTATCCTGCCTATATGAGCTGGAAAGAGATAAAGATAATGAAAAGGTGGGGCGCTGATTTTCAATCGCATAGCAATGCGCACCATCACATGGCCTTCATTCCTCCAAATATGGATGAAAAGACATACAGAAAATGGATAAGGGATGATTTACAAAAGAGCATGGATATATTTCAAAACAGGCTGGGATATAAACCAGAAATTCTTGCTTTTCCCTATGGTGAATACAACAAAATCCTGATAGACGAGGCATTAAAAATGGGATTCAAAGCCTTGTTGACGCAAGACCCTGGTGCAGTAGACGAAAATACACCTTTAAGTTTAATTCCCAGAGAGCCTATCCTGGGAAAAAACTGGTCAACAATATCACATTTTAAAGAGGTTTTAAATCGTGTAAATCTACCAATAGTTAAACGTTTTCCTGATGCAGGAATTTTAAAGGATATACCACATACCATCGGAGCAAAATTAAAATATCCAGATAATTACAGCAATATAAAAATCTATGTCAGTGAAACAGGCTGGCATAAGGCTAAATTAAACAAGGAAGGAGAAGTCTATATAGAAAACAACTGTAAACTAAAGAGAAAAATCAACAG
>JAGGSF010000084.1 GCA_021159235.1 Deltaproteobacteria bacterium
GTTGATTTAGAAGTTCTACTTCTTCTTTACTATCGTAGCGAAAATAACCAACAAGTTTTCTGACTTTGTGTCATTACTAAATCAAGTGTCACACCTTTTTACTATTAAAAATGTCATAAAAATTCTCCCTTAGAATTTTTATGACCAAATCTTCGATTTGTGTCACATACCAGAAGATGCATCTTTTGCATGCCTTCTCTCCTTTAATAAATTTTCAATTCTCTTCTCTTTCTTAAGCATTTTGTTATTCTCCGGTAATATGCTTTCGTGAATAACCTCTCTTTTATATAATATCCACATTTTATTGGAAGAAGATAACCTTACTTCTACAGGAGATCTCATAAGGCTTAAGGCTCTCTTTACAGGTGGTATCTGAATAACGGTGCCGAATATAGCTATGGTGTTATCTTTGTTTACTCTCCTTGTGCACCCTGTGGATGAGCATTCCTGCCATCGGCATTCTCTGTCTTCTCTTCCGGTGTTTTTTCTTCTTTTGTTTCGGTTTGTGCAGGTTTGCTTTAATCAGTATTTCTCTTATTGTTTCATAACAAAGATCTATGTTGTGGAATTCCTGAAGTTTTTCTTTGAAATGAAGGATATTAAATCTGTTTCCGTATACCTCTGTATACAGTCTCTCTATCTCTTTCCTTATACTATCTGGTGTGGAAGGTTTTCCTGAACCTGTCTTTCTTATTACTCCTTTAATGCCCCTTTCTTTCACCTCCTTTTTTACCCTTAAGAATTGACGATAACTTAACCCTAATAGAAAAGAAGCATCCTTTGCACTTATTTCACCCTCCAGGCATTTTAAAGTAACTCTGTATCTCTTCAATTCTCCCATGGTTATATAAAACCTTCTCCCTTCCATAGGCCAACCTCCTCTAATCTCAGAGAAGATTAACCTGAGATTTAAAAATGTGACACTTTTATTTAGTAAGATCATGTGACATTTTTAAATAGTAATCACAGGAGAGTTTTGGGACTTGACTTTGACCACAGTATCTGACCCCTATTGTGCCAGCGAGGACGAAATTCACAATTCAGGACCTGACCCCTATTGTGCCAGGACCCTATTGTGCTTGTGTTTCTGATAGAAATAGTATATCATCTTGCAAAAACCGGGTATTGAGGAGGCAAGAGATGAAAAAGCTGGTTTGTCTGCGAATGGTCATTGCGTTATTGGTTGTTTCTTTTTTAAATGCACATCTGGTATATGCCCAGGCAAATCAAAAACTGGATATCAACAAGGCTACGGTGAGTGAGCTTGTTACAGTAAAGGGTATCGGTAAAGTTAAAGCTAAAGCCATTGTAGATTTCATTAAGAAGAGAAACGGTATTAAGGATATGAATGAACTTTTGAAGGTAAAGGGTATAGGCCCGGAAACTCTTGGGGCACTGAAACAGAAATTTGAGGTAAAACCTGAAGGATAACAGTAAGGGGTCACATCTTCACATTTGACATTTTTAGTTGAAGGGTTTCATTAGTTCAGGTAAAAAAGAATAGAGGATTGATGGGTAATATCTATGGTTCTTATATAATGCTGTTTGGATAAAATTAAGAAAATATTCTGAGGTACTCAAGATTTGAGTGTTACCGAATATGTAATCCCTTTAGGAGAAAATGTTCGCAAAAGGCATTATCATAAGACCTCAAAGGGCAAGGTTATTGGCTTTGTTGTTCAATTAGAAGTTTTAGTTGATGACCAGTGGAAAGTAGTAATCCGTTATGATTGTGCTCATGGCTTTGCTCACATAGATCGGTACTATCTCGATGGTAGAAAGGTTAAAAAGGAACTTCATTTGAAACTTAGTGAGGCCTTGACTTTGGCAGATGAAGAATATAAAAGAAAATTGGAAAAATTACCCAAAAGCCTTTTTGGAGGGTAAATAAATGATTGACATCTTAGAGGAAAAGCATGCCATATTAGTTACAGAATTTGATCGTTATGTTGTGGAACACCCTGAATTTGCCATGAAAATACCACAAAATGCCCAGGTTATTTTACAAGTGGAGGGAGATGAAGAATACAATAAATGGAGTAGACAGTTAGCTGAAAGGCAACGGGAATCAGGTCAGCCAGTTGTCTATATCAAAATAAAAGGACTCAAGCCAGCCAGGTCAAGGCTGTTTAAACCCGAAGTTGCTACTGAAAGCTGCTAAAAAGCTGGAAAAGTTGGGAATCAGGTCTTGATTTTTGAATTAGCAAAATTCACAATTCAAGACCTGACCCCCTATTGTTGACCCCCTATTGTGACCCTATTGTGCTTGTGTTTCTGATAGAAATAGTATATCATCTTGCAAAAACTTAGTATTGAAAGGCAAAAGATGATGGATGACAATCAGCAGTCAGGGGAAAGGAATTACCCCTCTTACGAAGATGAAGTAAATCTCATAGATTATCTCCGTATTCTGTGGAAATGGAAGTGGCTGATTATAGCAGGCACATTTTTATGCGTTATTATAACGGCTGTGATAAGTTTTCAGATGCCGAAAATTTATGAAGTTTCTGCGGTTATTGAGCCAGGAATAATTGGTTTTAATAAGGAGGGAAATTTTATATATATTGATTCTTCAGCAAATATAAGCAGGAAGATAAATGAGGGTGTTTACAACAGGAGAGTGCAGGAGGCGTTGCATTTAGACCCCCTTAAAACCAGGGTTGAATTTAAAGCTGAGGTTGGTAGAGGAGCCAATACGATAAAGGTTACCTCTCAATGGAAGGAAAGGGATATAAATCCTGGAGTAAAAGCCACACAAAGATTGCTTCAGCTGCTTTCCAATGATTACAGAAAAATCATTGAGCAAAGAAAGGGTGATTATGATAAACAGATAGAGATTAAATTAAATAGTATTGGGAGAATCCAGAATGATATAAAATTGCGGCGGGCAAGTCTTGAAAACATCAGGCAGAGGAAGGAACAATTGCTGGAAGAGGTAAAGGATGTTAAAGAAAATACAGAAAAAATTATCCGGCAGAGGGATGCGCTCTTAAAAGGTAAAGATCCTGATAATGATCTCTCTTTTTTACTTTATTCCACTACAATTCAGCAGAATGTGGCCTACCTCAACCAGTTGAACAAACAGATCTATGACTTGAGAGTCAGAGAGAAAAAAATAGAAGCCGAAGTTGATAGGCTAAATACAGATATAGATGATATCAAAACTCAGATAAATGCACTGAATCTGGAAAAGGAAGTGATCAGCAATATAAAAGTCATCCAACCACCACAGGTTTCTCTGCACCCGATCAAACCCAGAAAGAAGCTGAACATCTTGATTTCCTTAGTTGTCGGATTGTTTCTTATGGTCTTCCTTGCCTTTTTTATAGAATACATCAGAAAAGCACGATAATTTACTCCCGTCGTTACCAAATCAGGTGTCACACATTATTTGATTTACACTTGACAGAATACAAAAAGTGTATTATATTTTCACTTTGCCATCGTCACTGTGCGTGTGGCATGTTCTTTGAAAACTATACAGCCTGTAAGGTATAAAAATTGAGGATTGAACAATTCAATGAGAGTTTGATCCTGGCTCAGAACGAACGCTGGCGGCGTGCCTAACACA
>JAGGSF010000015.1 GCA_021159235.1 Deltaproteobacteria bacterium
CTTGAGGATGGTGCCGGGAGGCGGAATCGAACCACCGACACAGGGATTTTCAGTCCCTTGCTCTACCGACTGAGCTATCCCGGCAATAGTGGAGCTGACGGGTTTCGAACCCGCAACCTCTACGCTGCCAGCGTAGCGCTCTCCCAGCTGAGCTACAGCCCCATCAATTAAATTCTACGGAATTTTTCCTATGTGTCAAGGAACGAAAAAACTAATACTCTAAAAAGTGAGAAAGCTGCTTGCTTCTCTTGGGATGTCTCAACTTCTTTATGGCTTTTGCCTCTATCTGCCTTACGCGTTCTCTCGTTACACCCAATACCCTGCCTACTTCCTCTAAGGTATGTTCACCATCTTCTCCAATTCCAAATCTCATCCTCAAAACTCTCTGTTCCCGCTCTGTCAGTGTTCCCAATACTTCATCTATCTTTTCTTTTAAATTAGTGTCTATAGCAGCATTTAGAGGGGACTTGGTATGCACATCTTCTATAAAATCTTCCAGGTGAGCATCTTCTTCATCACCAATAGGCGTTTCTATTGAAACAGGTTCTTTGACAATTTTCATTATCGCTCTCACTTTATCCAGGGATATCTGCAGGTAATCGGCAATCTCTGAAGGAGAAGGTTCTCTGCCCAATTTCTGCAACAAAAACTTGGAAGTTCTTACAATTTTATTTATTGTTTCTGTCATATGCACAGGAACTCTGATTGTTTTTGCCTGGTCTGCTATAGCACGAGAAATAGATTGCCTTATCCACCAGGTAGCATATGTGGAAAATTTATAACCCTTACGATAATCAAATTTATCAACTGCTTTCATCAAACCAATATTGCCTTCTTGAACAAGGTCTAAAAACGGAAGTCCTCTATTTAAATATTTCTTGGTAATGCTCACCACCAATCTTAGATTAGAACGAACCATTTCATTTTTTATCTCCTGTTCCTTACGTCTATGAGTTTCTATTTGCGAAAAGATTGCCTCTAACTTCTCTTTCTCCAAACCGTTGTCCTGTCTTTGAGTTACCTCTTTAAGATTGGAAATTACACTACTTATATATTTGTCACAAAAAGAAATGTTCATCAAACATTCTAAAATTTGATTTTTTAGTAAATGCGTCGCACCTCCATCATTTCTACACATCCAATATCTATCTAACAAACTCCTCAATTGATTCAGCAAATTCAGTATCTTTTCCTGACAGGACTCCTCAATTTCAGGGAAATCACCATCTTCTACACAATCAAACACATCTTTCAATTTCATATCGCTTTTATTCAACTGTTCTTGAAGATGAGAAATAATATCTTTAAAAAGGGGTATATCTACCAGGCAACTTAAGATTCCAATTTTCTCCTTCTCAATATTCATAGCCATTTCAATTTCTTCTTCTCTTGAAAGGAGGGAAATCTCTCCCATTTCTTTTAAGTACATACGAATAGGGCTTTTTGTCTCTGCTTCCTCATCAGAAAACACCACTTGCTCTCTTATTTTCTTTTTCTCTATTTTTTCCTTCACTTCTTCAAGTTGCGGCGCATCCACAATATTAATATCCAGATTATCACAGAGAGCAAATAACTCATCTATCTCCTCTACAGAAACCTCTTCTGGTAAAAGAGCATTTATTTCGTCGTAAGTTATACAACCTTTTTCCCTGCTTTTGCTCAACAGTTCTCTGCTAATTTCTGGCCCCAACAAACCATCATTACTGCTCATATCAAACCCCCTTCATTCCATATTACACAAATTTAATAGAAAGAAGTAAGGTGTCAAGTCAGACTTACTTTTTAGTATCTTTTCGCTATAATGAAAGCAGCAATGAAAACCGACTTGTTTAACTACCATTTACCATCATCCCTCATAGCACAACATCCAGAGGAAAAAAGAGACAACTGCAAACTTTTAATATACAACAGGAAAACAAAACAAATAACACATGGCATATTCAAGGATATCACGGATTATATTTCCCCGGGTGACCTTCTCATACTCAATGATACAAAGGTAATTCCAGCAAGACTGTTTGGTAAAAAGAAAACAGGTGGAAGAGTAGAAATATTCCTTGTGGAAAAAATTGCTCCCAACATCTACAAAGCTTTAACCAGGGGTAAATTAAAACAAAAAACAACGGTAACACTAAAAAACGGCATTCAGGCTCACATCAATAAAGAGGGAGAGAAAAGTATTGTATCTCTGGATTATAAAGGAGACTTTGATGAAATCTTAGACGAAATTGGCGAGGTGCCTCTCCCTCCATATATAAAAAGAAATTATCAGGTATACAACAAAATGAAAGATATGTCTTATTATCAAACGATATTTGCGAAAAAAAAGGGCGCTATTGCCGCCCCTACTGCAGGATTACATTTTACACACAACCTGCTGTCCAGGATAAGAGAAAAGGGAGTAAATATTGCATATATTACATTGCACGTAGGAATAGGAACATTCAAACCTGTTAAAGAAGAAGATTTTGAAAAACACAAAATGGATCCCGAGTATTTTGAAATAGGAGAAGAAACTGAAAAACTATTTAACGAAACGAAGAAAAGAGGAGGGAAGGTATTTGCCTGTGGAACAACAACAGTAAGGGCACTGGAAAGCAATACCACAGAAGAAGGTTTTTTAAAGAGTGGAAAAGGTTTTACAAATCTTTTTATATATCCTGGATACAAGTTCAAAGCTATAGATGCGCTTATTACAAATTTTCATTTGCCAAAATCTACCCTCCTTCTGCTTGTCAGCGCATTTGCAGGAAGAGAAGAAATTCTACATTGCTACGAAGAAGCAATAAAAAAGAAATATAAATTCTATAGTTTTGGCGACGCTATGTTAATTCTATAATTCAATTTTAACTTTACTCCCTGGCAGCGACCTACTCTCCCACAGGGTCACCCCTGCAGTACCATCGGCGCTAGAGAGCTTAACTGCCGAGTTCGGAATGGGATCGGGTGTTTCCTCTCTGCTATGGCCACCAGGGAGATCCAGACATTAAGAAGTGGGGTCTAAGTCGCACGGTCTATTAGTACGCTTCCGCTTCACTGATTACTCAGCTTCCACTTAGCGCCTATCAACCAGGTAGTCTACCTGGGACCTTCAGGCTCTTTTTAAAGAGCGGGAGATCTTATCTTGGGAAGGGCTTCCCGCTTAGATGCTTTCAGCGGTTATCCACACCGAACATGGCTACCCAGCTGTGCCCCTGGCGGGACAACTGGTACACCAGAGGTTCGTCCGTTCCAGTCCTCTCGTACTAAGAACAGATTCCCTCAGATCTCCTACGCCCACGGCAGATAAGGACCGAACTGTCTCACGACGTTCTGAACCCAGCTCGCGTACCACTTTAATCGGCGAACAGCCGAACCCTTGGGACCGGCTCCAGCCCCAGGATGTGATGAGCCGACATCGAGGTGCCAAACACCGCCGTCGATGTGAACTCTTGGGCGGTAT
>JAGGSF010000001.1 GCA_021159235.1 Deltaproteobacteria bacterium
AGCTGTCTTAGGGTTATCTTTCCGTTATTCATTTTATTCCTACTTTAACATTCCCTCCGCTTCAAAGCTGAAGTAATTATCTTTACCAACAATGATCTGAGATGCCTTGGCAAGTCCAATTTCCTCAATGCTTTTTAATTTACTTAGAGTCAAATTTTCAAAGTCTTTTTCAACTAACTTTAATATATCTTTTGCTACTTCAAATACATCTTTGTCCTTTACCCCACTGCCTAACAAAACAGCCGACAATTCAAAATTAGAAAGTGCTTTAACATCCTCTTTCTGCATCTTCTCTCGTGGTCTATCAAATTTTGGTATATTTTTAATCTTCTTCATAATGTTTATATGCCCATTGTGGTAATCTTTGCCATTGTTGTCAATTCATTTTCAAAAATAAAATGTTAAGAAATAAGAATCCGTGAAATTTGTGGCTAATACTCTCTTTTTTGCTTTAGAATCACTGTCTTAGAATAGCGGATAGGGGATAGTAATGACAGAGGCTAATAATTTTTCCATCTGCATCAAGTAATGTTACCCCGTGCTTGCCACAGGGGCAGGATGACATGGGGGTGGGAATGCATAAAGCTGTCTCCTTATTTCTTTTTTAGTAAAGACAACCATTTTCATAAAATTCTTCTTTAGAGTTTTTACGGCACAATTCGTAAATTTATGTCATAATCCTTAAAATTTGTAAATAATTAAAAAACTCTTCAGCTACTGGATTACTTCTGGATTGCACAGATTGGTAGGACAAGCTACGAAGAAAATTTATTATCTTTCCTTTTAATCCAGAGCAATCCAAGTAATCCTGAACAAAAAGAATATCTTAATCTGTGGTAATCGAGAGGCAAAAATATTTTTAGCCGCATGTTTTCGATAAAAATGTGCCTAAGGGATAGGTGAAGGATTAAGTATATTACTTAAAACCAATACTCTTCTGATGTTTTCTACATTCATCAAGAAGGCTACCAAAAGAATTGCCAAAAAGGGTAGATTCAATACTGCCAGAATAAATATAATAAACATCCTGATATCACGACCCATTCTGAAATAGTGCTTTCCTGGTTTAAGTTTCTTTTTCATCATTCCGTCGTATTTGTCAGCGGTATAGCTGTTTATAAGAGTGCCTATAATTGCCAGGAAACCGATAAAAAGAGACAGAAAACCTTTATCCATAAAATACACATGACAGGTCAAGCCAAACAGGAGGAAGGCATCTGCATAGCGGTCTAAAACAGCATCAAACCATCCACCAAATTCCGTGGTCTGGAACTTCAGTCTTGCCACTTCACCGTCACAACCATCAACAATAGAAGATATTTGAGCTAAAATCCCCCCTATAAGCAGATTGATATACCCTCCGAAAAAGAAAAAAAGAGCTCCTAAGGCAGAAAGGATAAAGGAGAAGAGTGAGATATGGTTTGGCTTGATATTCGTCTTTACAAGATATCTCGTGATTCTGTTCGATAAGGGTCTGTTGAGACATCTTGACACAGGACCATCGGAGTCCTTCTTTAAAGAAGCCAAAAGTTTCCTTTCTGCTCTTTTTAATGCTCTTTCATCATCCACATCAATCCAAAACCTGCCTTCAATATCAAAAGCTTCAGCCTTCCTCTTTTCAGCCAGTATCTTTACCCCACCAGAAAGTGAACTGTCATTTTCATTTAAGCTTTTTTCTATTGCCTCAAATATTGCAGGTGAGCAGAGAAAGATTCCCGTATCATAGGCATTGTATTCCTCTATATTCTTTCCTATGTTCAGTATTTTACCATCTTTAACCAGAACCTTTGTTGCATCCTGAACATCAACCTCCTTGGATCTGAGATTGTAATCCACAGCCAGCATTATCCCATCGTCTTCAATCCTTTTGTCTTTCAGCTCCAGCAATATCGATTCATCAAAGATATGATCACACATCAACAGAATGAAGTTCTCTTTAATAATATCCTTCGCCTTCAGGACAGATAGACCATTTCCTTCTCTCCATCTTTCATTCACAATACAGGTTACACTTATGTTTCGACTCTGACTGAATTTGTTGAGAAAAGTGATTACCTTTTCACCATTGTAGCCTGTTACTACATAAAAGTCAGTTATTCCACTCCTTTCCGCCGTTAGTATCACCCGTTCAATGAGAGACAACCCCAGAAGGGGAGTGAGAGGCTTTGAATCACCCCTCATCGACAGTCTACTTCCTTGCCCAGCGGCGATAATCAAACACTTCATATTTAGTTTTCCTTTCTCTAATAAAGTCCTCCACCAACCTGTATGCCTCATCATCCGTAAACTGCTTCGGTGGATGCTTCATGAAGTAGGCTGAAGGACCATACAATACTCCACTTTCCCCCCTTTCAAGTGCCAGTTTCATTACCCTTATAGCATCTATTACAATCCCTGCAGAATTGGGAGAATCTTCTACAGAAAGTCTCAACTCTATGTTCATTGGAACATCACCAAAGAGTTTGCCCTCCATTCGTATGAAGCAAATCTTGTTATCCTTCTGCCATGGCACCCAATCACTGGGACCAATATGAATGTTCTCATCTTCCATTCTGACTCTATTCTGGGATTGCACGGCCTCAGTTTTGGATATCCTTTTAGAAGATAGTCTGTTTCTGTCAAGCATGTTCAGAAAATCTGTATTTCCTCCCGTATTGAGTTGATATGTTTTTTCAAGTTTCACTCCCCTCTTATTAAAGAGATTGGTCAGCACTCGATGCACTATGGTAGCGCCAAGCTGGGATTTTACATCATCTCCGATGATGGGTAATCCTTTTCTCTTAAACTGTCCTTCCCATTCGGGATCGGAGGCGATAAAAACAGGCATGTTATTTATAAACCCTATTCCTGCTTCCAATGCACACTCGGCATAGAATTTAGCTGCTTTTTCAGATCCTACGGGAACATAGTTCAGAAGGATTTCAGCCCCTGATTCCTTGAGCTCTCTAACAATCTCTTCTTTCGTTGATTCCTTTTGTCTGGATGGAAGAAAGGTATATTTCTCATCGTAGTTTTTCATGTGATCGGCAACCCCATCCAGAATCTTACCCATCTTCACAATTACTCCCTTCCTGGGAATATTTTTACAAAATACCTTAGTGCAGTTTGGGGGTTGAAAGATGGCTTCTGAAATATCCCTTCCCACTTTTCTCTCATCAATATCAAAGGCTGCCACCA
>JAGGSF010000040.1 GCA_021159235.1 Deltaproteobacteria bacterium
AAGTAAATCATTAGAGCTTAATCTGGATAGGGGAGGCTTTAGCCTCGCACTTACCTTCTGGTTTTGTTTTTAAAAAGTACTCTTGCTACATAATAACTATATAAAATGACGGGAAAAATGCAACTTTGTTAGGCTAAAAGGGAGAAAGAAGGTATTCCTATTCATAAGTTTTTTGTTTTAAATGAGATATTAATTAGAATAGGAAGGACATTTTGGTTGATATGACAAAAATAAAGATATAAAAGGGAACAGTTTTAGCCAAGAATTTTCTCTACCGCAGAAATTATATCCTTCTCATCGGGTAAGAATGCCTTTTCCAGTACCGGAGATGAAGGAGGAGGTACATTTGGAGCAGCTACCCTTACAATAGGTGCATCAAGCAGATCAAATGCCTTCTCCTGGATCTGCATTCCTATTTCTGCTCCAAAGCCCATAAACTGAACAGCCTGATGAACTATTACCACCTTATTTGTCCTTTCAATTGATCCTACTATGGTATCCATATCAAGGGGGTATAAGCTTCTAATATCAACCACCTCAAGTTCAACATCATCTTTTTCCAGCTGTTTTGCAGCCTTCAGGGCAACAGGTACCATTGATGACCAGGCAATAACCGTTACAGAGGGCTTTGATGTATCAGCCTCTCTTTTAATCTTAGCTTTTCCTAAGGGAACAAGGTACTCCTCTTTTGGAACCTTCGATCTGGCTAAAGGATCTGCGTAAAGATTTTGATGTTCAATAAATACAACAGGATTATCATCCCTTATACTTGATGCAAGCATCCCCTTTACATCGTAGGCATCAGATGGGGCAACGACCTTTAGTCCTGGAAAATGGGCAAGTATTGCCTCAAGACTCTGGGAGTGCTGACCGGCATAGCCCTTTCCTCCACCAATTGTTGTTCTTATGGTTAGGGGAAGGGTTGCCTGACCACCTGACATATACTTCCACTTTGCCGCCTGATTTCCAACCTGATCCATTGCCTGAAGGATAAAGTCAATATACATTATCTCAACGACAGGTCTAAGTCCCCTCAGGGCTGCCCCAACACCTGATCCTATAATTGCCGCCTCTGATATGGCGGTGTTGAATATCCTTTCCCTTCCAAATACCCTTAAAAGTCCCCTTGTAGCCCCAAATGCTCCACCGTAATCTGCAATATCCTCGCCCCATAGGATAACCCTTCTATCCCTTCTCATCTCCTGAAATAAACCTTCAATTACAGCTTCCCTGTAGGTTATCTCTTTTTCAGGGTCCCTTTTTAAAAATGGGGGCTCGTATAAGATGGGAGAATTTTTAAATCTTTCGGGAACAGTGTCCGATGTTGTACTACTAAAAAGACCAAAGTACATATCTTTGGGGTCAGGACTTTTTGCCTCAGCTGCCCTTTTAGCCATCTCCTCATTTCTTTCCCTTGCCTCCTTCTTTAACCTGTTAAGCTCATCAACTGTTATAATTCCCTCTTTTATTAAAAGGTCTGGAAATGTTTTTAATGGATCTACACTCTCCCAGGCCTTTAACTCCTGCAGGGCCCTGTAGGTTTCATCCTCTGGTTTTTCCAATCTATCACTTAACGAATGTCCTTTAAACCTGTAACACCAGAACTCCAGGAAGATGGGTCCCTTACCACTTCTTGCAAGATCAACTGCTCTTTTAGTTGCATCTCTTACCGCAAGAACATCCATTCCATTAACAATCTCAGCATGCATTGCATCCTTATTGTATCCCGGGCATCTTTCAGCTAAAAAATCAATCCCTGTAACCTCACCTCTTTGCTGCCCTGTCATTCCATACTGGTTGTTAACAGCTGCAAATATAACAGGAATACCGTATTTTTTACCCATCAGTCCATTTGTAAACTGAGCCATACAGGCCATATTCATTGCCTCATGTGATATTCCATTGTTAAAGGCACCATCCCCTGCAAAACAGATCGTTACCTTCCCATCATCAAGGTACCTTGAGGCAATTCCAGATCCAGTAGCCATACCAAGACATCCCCCTACAATGGCGTTTGATCCAATATGACCCTTGCTAAAATCGGTTATATGCATTGAGCCACCTTTTCCCCTGCAGTAGCCTGCTTCCTTTCCAAAAAGCTCTGCTATAGCTCTAAAAAGGTGAAGTCTTAGAGCCTGTTCCAATAGATCATCGTGGGTTTTACCCTCTGTTTTAAAACCTAAAAAATCGTATAGCTTTTCATCCTCTTTAAGAAGGCTAACAAGGGATGCATCGTCCATCGATTTAAGGGCAAAATAACCCTTGGCAAGGGCATCTCCATGTCCCCTGTGATTGGAGGTTATAAGATCATCCGGAAGGATACAGGACATTGCACCGGTTGATATTGCCTCCTGACCAATTGATAGATGAGTTGCTCCTATATAAAGGTACTTTAAGGAACCGTATCTTCCCTTTTTCTCCCTTAACTCACGTATCATCTCCTCAAAGTTCCTTATAAGGAGCATACACTTAAGAAGATCAACCAGGTCCTCTTTGGTGAGGCTTTTCTCCCTTAGCTCCTCTTTTAGGGACTTTTTATACTGGAACTTCGGTATTTTTCCTCCTACTTCGACAAATCCAGGGGTAAAATCGGGCAATACAAGAATTTCTCTTACCATCTACGTTACCTCCTTATCTAATACCACCACTACTTTTAGCGAATGTTTAGCCTCTGCTGTTAATTTTATAGCATCACTAATTTCGTCCAGACCGAAGCGATGGGTTATAAGTCCGGAACAGTTAATCTGCCCTCTTTTTATATATCCTAATGTTGCCGTTGTCTCAGATATATAAGAGGAATAGCTTGCCATTAAAGTTATCTCTGAAAAAAATAGTTTATGGGGCACCAACTTCATAGATTCCTCAGGAGAAGTCGGGCCAAAAATATAAACGGTTGCACCTTTATCGGCCAAGTTAATAGCCTGCTTTATAGCGATGCAGCTTGCCGGGGTAACTACCACTATATCCGCCAGTCTTCCCTCATTTACATCTCTTATAGCCTTTTCAATATCATCTTTTTCAGGATTTACAGTGTAATCAGCACCAAATTCCTTTGCCTTTTCCAATTTATAGTCAATTAAATCAGATACAATCACCATACCTGCTCCAAGAAGTTTTGCAAGTTGTATATGAATTATCC
>JAGGSF010000053.1 GCA_021159235.1 Deltaproteobacteria bacterium
TCTGGTGCTATCTCATCCACATAGAATGTTTCATTATCCAGAGTAACATGACCTAAACAGTCATAAGCTTTTATTTCTAAATAATGTTTGCATTCTCCAGTAAGATAAATTGTTTGTGGAACAGTTATGGTCGTCCATCCTGACCATATTCCACCGTACCATATTCTATATTCTACAGTCATATTTGCACAGCATCCTGTATCATAAGCATCTATTGTTATAGGCGTTGATGTTGTTACATAATATTCCCCAGATACAGAGTAATTTGGATCTCCAACTGTCTTGACTATTGTTGGATAAGTATCATCCACATGTATGGTAATGTTATAATAACCAACGCTTGGCCATCTGTTTCCTAAATCATCTTCTACCCAATAGCCAAGTGTATGATTGCATTCTTCTCCTATAGTCAGAGAAACATTTATATCTGATGATGTTCCTTGGTCATATATGCCTGTAGAATTCCATATTACCCAGTGTATGGTATATGAACCAACTGTGCACCATGACTCTGTTCCATTGTCTGTAGCATTAATCCATATTGGCGTTGATGTTGTTACACAATATTCTGTTGAGCTTATCTCACAATTTGGTGAACCAACTTCAATGCTTGAAGTTGGAGCGACGGTATCAACATAATGCCATTGATAACCTTCCCAGCTTGACCATGTTCCAAGATAATCTTGCATCTGCCATCTTATGCGATGATGGCAATCCTCTGGAATATAGAAGAGATAACTAATTTCTCCAAAGTTTGCATCTCCATCATCTATTGAGCCATCTGTAATATATTTGACGGTTTCACTATCCACAACATTGTCATTATCTGTATCGAGGCCAATTGCAACCTTTAACCTATATGTTCCTACACCACCATTGCATCCTGCATCTGTTGCATTTATCCATATTGGTGTATGTTGCGTGACAAATTCGCCACCATTATACTGTGGATTTCCTATTTCTTTTACTCCAGTTGGTGCTGAATCATCTTCATAATAAGTTTGTGTTATATGGTTGCTTTCATGTCCTAAACAATCAACTGCCCATGTTACAATTGTGTGATTACATTCTCCATTCCATGCAAAGCCACCAAATGTGAACGTTACATTTGCTGTGGAAACGTAGTTATGCCATATTCCATTATACAATATATTATAATGAATTTCAGTTATTCCAGATGCGCATGTGTCATCGCTTGCATTAATCCAGAATGGTGTTGATGAGGTTACATAGCTACCATATTTTGGTGAACCAACATTCATGTTTATTGTTGGATTGATATTATCAACATGCACGGTATAATTATGTTCTTCCCAGTGTCCAAGCCCATCCGTAATATTGTAATATATAATATGAGTGCAGTTATCATAAATTCCTAAACCAGCGAATGTAAATGTTACATTCTCATTCCATGGACCATTTAACCATCCTGTGTATGTAACTCCTGTTTCATTTGTTATATTATAATATATCACAAAGTTGGAATGCTGTGGTAAACCTGTTGCATTGATATAAATTGGTGTATCTTTTGTGATGTAATCTCCGCAGTTCGGGCTTCCAAGTTCTAATGAAACGGTTGGCAAGCCGCCGCCAACATAAAATGTTGTATTATATACTCCAGATGTTGGATTTCTATTGCCCAATTCATCTTCTACCCAGTATTCTAAATAATGTGTGCAATTTTCAGTGAAATCAATAGAAACGTTTGTATTGCTTGCTGTCCATGGTGTCCATGTTTCATTGAACCATATCCTATAATGAATTGTAAACACTCCAACAGTGCATTGTGGTGTTAGTCCATTATCTGTTGCATTTAGTGATACTGGGGTATCAAGAGTTACATAATAATCACTTCCTGATGGCACGTTCGGACTTCCAACATTCAATGAAATATATGGTGGGGTATCATCTACATAAAATGTTCTGTTATGATGTGCCTCTTCATTTCCTGCTAAATCAGTTGCCCAATATTCTATATAATTCACACATTCATCAGTAAATGTTGTGTTTAGCGTTTCCCATACATTTCCTATATGTTCAGGACCCCATCCATTATGCCATATTCTATAGTGAACTATCCATGTTCCTGTTCCCTGTGAACAATTTTCATCATCATCACTACCATATATCGTCAGATTAGTATGTGTTGTTACATAGGTAGCTGTTTGGTCGTGTGGATACTTTGGATCTCCAACAACAAGTGTTGAGGTTGGAGCAACGCTATCAACAAAGAATGTTTCATTGTGCCAGCCCGTAGCAGGCCATCTATTACCGAGGCTATCATTTACATAATATTCTAAATAATGTTTACAGTCATGAGCAAAGCTAAATGATTGGTTGGTATGAGCCATTACATCTGTTATCCAGCTTCCATTCCACCATATTCTATAATGGAGCGTCCATCCTCCAACCGCACAATCTGGCAAATCAGTTACATTTAGATATATGACCGCACTCTGATTTACATAATAATTGCTTCCATCATTGTATCCACCTCCAACAATTGTTTTGTTGACAACAGGTGAGCTATCATCAACATTGAATGTTTCATTGTCATAGCTTACATGACCCAAGCAATCATAGGCTTTGATATATAATGTATGATAACATTCCTCTGTGAAATGGAATATGTAAGGCACAGTTATCATAGTCCAGCTAACTCCATCTGTGCTTATCTCAACATATAAACTTGAACATGGACCAGCATCACTTGCATTTATTGTTATGGGTGTCATAGTTGTAACCCAATAATCTGGCGTTCCGCTACCAGTCACATTTGGATCTCCAACAATCTTTGTTATTGCTGGATAGGAATCATCAACATAGAATGTTTCATTGTCATAGCTTACATGACCCAAGCAATCATAGGCTTTAATTGAAAGAGTATGCACACCATCTAAATATGAAGAGAAATTGAATATGTATGGCACAGTTATTGGTGTATATGTTCCACCATCAACGGCATATTCTACGGTTAGATTATTGCAACAGCCATTATCATAAGCATCTATGTATATTGGCGTTGAATTGGTTATACAATATTCTCCGGATACAGAGTAATTTGGATCTCCAACTGTCTTGACTATTGTTGGATAAGTATCAT
>JAGGSF010000111.1 GCA_021159235.1 Deltaproteobacteria bacterium
GAAACCCCCAAAAGCACCGGAGCCCTCCGGAAACCAAAATCCAGAATTGGCTAAGACATTCAAAGCGGCTGTCATTCTCGTGGAGGACCAGGAACTGGATTACGATATACACCAGTGGGGAAAATTTGGAATGAAAGTGAAACACATGCCAATACCAGATTTTGGAACGCCTGGTTTGAACGACCTGCACGAGGTTATAGAATGGATAAATCGAGAAATTGAAGATGGAAAAGTATTGGTGCATTGTTTGGGTGGCATAGGGAGAAGTGGTATGGTCGCCACAGCTTACTTAATTTCAAAAGGGTTCAGCGTGAACGAAGCGATAAAGCGTGTTCGAGCACGTGTGCCCGGAGCGATAGAAACTCGTGAGCAAGAGGAACTGTTGAGACGTTTTGCTCGGGGCTATGAATGAATTATGATGAAGAAAATGATTTGATGAACATTTCTTTTATCAATGGAGGACTTCTATTTCCCAGTACCAGAATCCACCAATGTCCTGGTATATTTAATGGTTCATTGACTTTCTTTCCGTATGCCTGTCTAATTATATTAGACCATTCTAAATTAGAGATTTGGCAATTTGGATCTAACTTATTCAATATAGACACCATCTTCTTTTTAGCCTCAATGGGGAACAGATTTAATACATAATTCAAATGAAATGTTCCATACCCCGAAAGTGCCTGTGTTTTTCTTTTCTCATATCTCCTCCGAAACATCTCCTCTGCATCTAACCTTAATTTTTTAAAAGTTTTTTCTTCCTTCTCCAATTCAGCATGCACACCTATTCTAAGTGCAGTATCCTGCACCCACGAAAGGTCGTCAAGAAATTTTAGGTTATCTTCTTCTTGTAAATAAAATTTAGATTCAGGATCAGGAATAGCTATATAATGATAGAATATCGGTTTTTTGCCCTCTTTCTTTCTTAATATTCTGCCCATCCTTTGAACTAACTGCAGACGCGTCTTGGATGATGACACATTTATACCAATTTCGGCACCTGGAATATTTATACCCTCTTCAAGCATACGAGCTCCAACAAGTGCGCCATGTTCAGCATTCTTAAATTGGACAATGCATCTATCTACATCTTCCTCAATTTCTGAGTGAACTAAGAAGACATCTACATTGCTTTGTTCTAAATTATCAGCTATATAATTGCAACTATCAATATCCATTGCAAATACAATGACTTTATTTTGGCGAGCAAGTTTTTTTGCTAATTCAATTGCATGTTCAAGTTTGGGTCCACATCGGTGAATAAGCCATCTTCTTTGAAGAATTAAGTTTTGTAGGTATTTCCATTTTTCAGGCAATTCGATACCCCTATATCTTGCCTTTTCTGTTAATTTTATGAAGTCATACAAGTCTTCTATTGTCCTATTTTCCCCTTCAATCTGGCTAACCGTTGTTGTATCAGCTGAAATTGATTTAAAGGTATCTTTAATCTTTCTTGTGATACTTGCAAATTCTTCCTCTTCCTTGATAGATAAATAAACTGTGTGCAGTTTCCATTCAAACTCTGGTATTATTCCATCTTTGAGTGCTTGTTGAAGAGAATAGTGATAGACAACCGGGCCCAACAATCTATTCAACCAATATTCCCTCTCTCCGCCTTCTATTGTTGCTGAGAGACCCATCTTCCTGGGACATCTTATTGTTAATGCTTTGCGGAACTCTTTAGCCGCTTCGTGATGCACCTCATCAACTATTAGAAGGTCTGCTGGGTAAAATTCGGGTCTTTTGGAGACTCTTTGCACTGTGTCAAAACAAATTTTGAGATCGTTACAATAAATCGGCTTTGTATAATCCTCTGAGATATTTGCAATCAGCCCTAAGTTCTCTATTACCTCTCTTCTCCATTGATTTAATATTACTCTGGAGTGTGTAAAAATACGGACTACCCCATTCTTTTTAGTTTTAGATAAAGCTTCTATTGCCATGAGCCCTAATAATGTCTTTCCTGTAGCTGTTGCCATTTCGATTACCCCTCTCTGTTTAGATCTATTCCAGGCATCAAACGCCTCAATTTGGTGCTTCCATGGTTTTAAAAGGACCATTGGCTTCTCAATTATTTCTTTAGCTTCGTTTATATTTGTACTCATCTCACTGACTCGATTTTGGAATCGCTGAAGAATCTTTTCATCTTTCAATGTCGCATATAACTCGAGAAAAAACATCGCACTGCAGGGAACGAAAACATTGCCAGCAACATCAACACAATCTGGTACAATACCTAAGCCCCCTAATCACTTTCTTTAGAAAGATCAAAGTTCGATTTATATCAGCAGTGCCAACATATCTTTGCTTATTATGTTCTATATGCCACAATATTTCATTTAGAGACGATCTAAAGTTAATAAAATCTTTTTTAATTGTGTCATAAGCTTCTGTATCCAACATACCAGAGTTCGCGGCAGAAATTCTATCCTTCAGCACTTCAAAGAAGCGATCAGCAAACCATTTTCCCAGTTTATCATATTCCTCAGCATAATCTATTTCACCTCTCAGTCTAGGGACAGATCTCCTTGTTCTTTTATACCATTCGTATGCCATCAACTCATCATCTGCTACGACAATAGCTTGAACAGTTGGGATACGATCTAAAACATCCCTTTTGTACTCCTCAAAGGTAAGGAAATCTAACTCCCCAGGATAAAGTTCTCTGAATATCACTTTTCTAAAACCTCCTTCCCCTGTTTCTGGTCATTGAGGTAACGGGACGTCCACTGAATTGCCCGGTTGACTGTTGGCTGTCCTTTATCTCTCATCTTTGATACTCTTCATTAGAATGTGCTGGTTTATTTTGTATAGGCTTATGTATCTATTTATATCTATTTAAAATTATCTGTGATTTAAAATTATCTGTACAAAATCATATATTTTGTTATATTTCGACCAGCGCTAACACTATTTCTCTTTCCACAGTTTAGCTTCCCGCATATACTCATTCCACCCTCTCATTTATTTGTTCTTGCACGCTCTGAAGTTCTTTCCGAGTTTTTTGCCCCCGGGAACCCGGGAACAAATATGAGGGTACAGGTTAATTAAAATTTCCTACGATGATGATAAAACATTGAACA
>JAGGSF010000035.1 GCA_021159235.1 Deltaproteobacteria bacterium
TTCCTCTGCCGTATACCGGATAAGCCTCATCATCACTTTATCTGCAGAAAATGCGGTCGCGTGGAGGAAGTTGAGAGGTGCGAATTTGAAAAGTGGAAGGATTTTATCTCCAAGAATCTCAATTGCCAGCTGGAGACCCATTCCCTGCAATTAGAGGGTCTGTGTACCCATTGTAAAAGATGAAGAGAATCCTGCTGGGAATAATTCTCTGTTTGATTTTCACAGGTGTTTCCTACACCCAGGAAAACAAAAAGATAAATGTAGCTGTGACTATATTACCTCAGGTTGAATTTGTAAAAAGGGTTGGTGGTGATAGGGTAAGGGTAACGGTGATGGTCCCTCCAGGAGCAAGTCCCCACACCTACGAACCGAAGCCATCTCAATTAAGAGAGATTAGCAAGGCAAAGATGTATGCTAAGGTGGGCTCAGGAATTGAATTTGAACTGGCATGGATGGACAAAATAGCCTCTATCAATAAAAAGATGCTGATTGTTGATTGCTCTAAGGGTATAAAACTCATAGATAACGATCCACACATCTGGCTTTCTCCAAGAAATGTAAAGATAATGGTTGAAAACATATACCAGGGCCTGATTAAGATAGACCCTGTCAATAAGGAATATTACCGGAAGAACAGAGAAAAATACTTAAAGAAGTTAGATAAACTGGATGAAGAAATTACTCAAGTGCTTTCTGGAATGAAGAACAGAAAAATCATGGTTTATCATCCAGCCTGGGGATACTTTTGCAGAGAGTATAACTTAAAACAGATACCGATTGAAAGAGAAGGGAAAAAACCAACTCCACAGGGAATTGCCAGTCTAATAAAAGAGGCTGAAGCAAAAAGTGGAAAGATAATCTTTGCCTCACCCCAGTTCAGCACAAAAAGTGCAGAGGTTATAGCCAGAGAGATTGGCGGAAAGGTTGTGTTGATAGATCCCCTGGCAGAAAATTATCTGGAAAATATGCGTAAGGTAGCCAAGGTGTTTGCAAGATGAGTAAAGAGATTGTTTGTTTAAAAAATGTATATGTTTACTTTAATAAACTTCCTGTTCTTGAGAATATCAATCTCTCTATAAAAGAGAACGATTTTCTGGCCATTATAGGTCCAAATGGCGGTGGAAAGACTACCCTGCTAAAGGTTATTCTGGGTTTAATCAAACCTGATAAAGGGGAGGTTAAGATCTTCGGGAAAAATCCGAAGGAGGGAAGAAAACTGATCGGTTATCTTCCCCAGTATACCATCTTTGATCCCGGTTTCCCGGCCAGTGTGTTTGATGTTGTTGTTATGGGCAGATATAAGGGCATGTTTAAAGGCTACTCTAAAAAAGATAAAGAGGAAGCCCTTGATGCTTTAAAAACCATGGGAATGCTTGAGTTTAAAGACAGGCAGATAGGAAAGCTTTCAGGTGGACAGCTACAGAGGGTTTTCATAGCCAGAGCCATTGCCAGAAAACCCAAATTGCTTCTGCTCGATGAACCAACGGCAAGCATCGACCCCGAGATGCAAAAATCCTTTTATGAACTGCTCTCAAAGCTCAAAGAAAAGATGGCAATCTGTTTGGTGACTCATGACATCGGCGTGGTTTCCGTTTATGTGGAGGAAATTGCCTGTCTGAATCGCAGGCTGTTTTATCATGGTCCTAAAGAGGCAGGTCTTAAAAAACTTGAAGATGTATATCAATGTCCAATAGAATTGATAGCCCATGGAGTGCCACATAGAGTATTAAGGAAACACAAATGATAGATATCCTCCACTATGAATTCATGAAAAATGCCTTAATGGCAGCGATTTTAGCGGGTATAACCTGCGGTATCGTGGGCAGTTATGTGGTTATAAAAAGGATAGTTTTTATCAGCGGAGGCATTTCTCATGCTACCTTCGGTGGCATTGGTTTAGGGTATCTTCTGGGAATAAATCCCATCATTTCTGCCATTCCATTTAGTATACTGGCTGCAGTTGGCATTGGAATTATCAGCAAAAAGATGAAGGTCAGTGAGGATACAGCTATAGGGATATTATGGGCGGTGGGTATGGCATTGGGGATTATTTTTGTAGCCTTAAGCCCGGGTTATGCCCCGGATCTATTCAGTTATCTGTTCGGGTCAATCCTCACAGTCTCTTCTTTTGATCTAATCACAATGTTGCTCTTGAATGGAATCATAATTTTCACAGTTATTCTCTTTTATAGAGAATTTCTGGCAATCTCATTTGATGAGGAACTCTCAGAGGCTATTGGCATTCCATCCAGGGCCATGTACTTTCTGCTTTTATGTTTGGTTGCCCTGAGTGTTGTGGTTTTAATAAGGGTGGTAGGTATTATCCTGGTGATAGCACTTTTAACAATACCATCGGCAATAAGCAGACGGTTTACCCACAATATCAAGAAACTGATGCTCCTTTCCACACTCACCGGAGTTATTCTAACTGTGGCTGGTCTATACCTCTCTTATATACTGGATTTACCTTCCGGCGGAACGATTGTTTTAGTGCTGGGAACATGTTTCTTTCTATCTTCATTTGTAAAAACGCCGTATTGATCCATAAGGCGCCTGAACTAATTCTATGGATACTCCGGGTTCAGGTAAATCGGTTATTATTTGTTCTCCTTCCGTCGATACTGTAAACGACACACATTGTTCTCACAATACCTATCGACAAAAGCAGGACAGCATATCCCAGTATGTAATAAACAGTTGTTGAATGCTCAAGAAAAGCAATCATAATCTCCCTCAAGATAAATACCATGGTGGCATCGGCAACAAATGTAAGCTTTATTCTTTCTAAACCCAGATAAGAGATAACCGCTCTAAATATTTCCACAAGAATAAGAATGTTTAATATATTTGTTATGTTATTGATGGCCATTCCTTTAAAACTTGCCACATCCTTTAGAGCGTGAAAGAAGTCTATACCCGCACCTGCCAGACATATCAGCATCATGGCGAGTATAAAGATAGATATCAGGTAAATGATTATCCTGATCGAGTAATTAGTTATTGTGTGCATCAAGGGGAACTTATAGCGTGTTTTGCCTTTCACCTGTAAAAACCTCCAAATC
>JAGGSF010000029.1 GCA_021159235.1 Deltaproteobacteria bacterium
ATGTTACCGAAATCGGATGTAGGCTCAAAAGATAATGTTACCGAAAGGGAGAGGAGAGATGGAGGGGAAGATGAACTTCAGGGAAAGGCGGAAGTATCTTCAAATCATGCAAAAACGATACAAGGAAGGAGGGAAGAAGGAGAAGAGAGAACTTCTTGGAGAGATGGAGGAGGTGACAGGGCTTCATCGCAAGAGCTTGATACGACTGATGAACTCACCGATAAGATTGGATCGAGAAGGGAGGAAAAGAGAAAGAGGGAAGATATATGGTGGGGATGTAAAGAGGGTGGTATCTCTGATCAGTAAGGCGCTTGATTATCCGAGTGCGGAGAGGCTGAAAGGGCAGTTGGTATCCACGGCTGAGATATTGGCCAGGCATGGGGAGATAGAGGTGGATGAGCAGATAATGGAGAAGATGGCAAACATAAGCATATCGACGCTGAAGAGGCTCCTGTCCACCATATCGAGGGAGAAGCCGATCAGGAGTAAGAAGAGGGTGGGAAGGAAGAGAGAACTGATCAAGGATATTCCTGCAGGTCGTCTACCTTGGCAGGAGGAGGAAGCAGGGCATTTCGAGGTAGATCTAGTCCACCACTGCGGGCAGAGTGCAGCAGGGGAGTATGTCTGTAGCATAAATATGGTTGACATTGCAACAGGATGGTGTGAGATGTGGGCCACTTTAGGCAGAAGCTTCCTGGTGATGAGAGATGGGTTCATCCACATATTGGCCAGAGTTCCTTTCCCGATAAAGCAGATACATCCTGACAACGGTAGTGAGTTTTTCAATTGGCATCTACTACGCTTTTGGAAGGAGAGAGTATCTCAGATTCGTATCTCCCGCAGCCGTCCCTATCACAAGAACGACAATCCATTCGTTGAGCAGAGGAATCATTACCTGATCAGATCCTACATAGGATATGATCGATTGGATAGTGTAGAGCAAACGATACTTCTCAACCGCATATACGAGAAGCTTTGGATTTACCACAATCTCTTTCTGCCATTGAGAAGGACAATTGACAAAGAGAGCATTCCTCTTGAAGGGAGGGGATACAAGGTTAAGAGGATCCACGATGAAAGTAGGACGCCGCTCCAGAGAGCAGAGGAGAAGGAGGTTATAGAAGCGAGAAGGCTTGAGATGCTGAAAAGGCTACGTGATACGACCAATCCTCTTCGATTGAGAGATGAGATCTATCAGCTTATAGATGAGTTGTTCCGTCTTCCAGGTGCAAGTAAAGGGGAGAATGTATACAAGACCCTTAATCTCAAGCCCACTTTGCCCAAGGAGGTGTTATCTTCTCTAGAGAGAGTGCTTCAATGATTTGTGTTCAGATGCAGAGGTGATCTCCAGCTATACCTTATCAGGATACGCTGCTGTTACAAGCGTAAAGCCTGACGGCAGGAAAGCTATGCAAAGCGTTGAAAAAACCTTTTGGTAACATTATCATTTGATCTGCATTCTCCTTTCGGTAACATTATCATTTGACTTGACACGCCGCAAACCGGGTTGCTGATCTACCCCCAGTTTTATCCCCCCCTTTCAATAGCTCAGAGGAGATAAGGAGAAATAAGGCTCCAAACGAAACTCCTTCCAAGAATCCCTCACCACCCGCCTTATCACACTAACCAAAGAGTATACCTTTCTCCTGGCATAAAGCTCCCTCATCCATCTATATGCGGACTTTTCAAACTTCATCATCAACAATCCCATACAGATACTCACCAGAGCGAACATCATCTCCACCCTACCTTGATCCATCCTTCTCAATACCAGATGCTTGAATCCGAACAGGCTTTTCAGATCCCTGAAACACTCCTCTATCTGCATCCGTAGCTTGTAGATCAGATGCAAACCGAAAACTGAGTTGGATACCACGAAGAAGGGGTCCTCCTTATCTGGGTCTGATAGATGACATTCTGGAAGAGACCCTTCCCCTTGAATCCCTTCAGTTTCCCTGCATATTTACACCTCTCCTCCACCTCCACCCACACATCCTTCTTAACCCTCATCAGGAAGGTGATCTTATCCTTTATCTTCTCCATCAATTTCACATCTGCAAAGCCTCTGTCGAATACCCATATCATCTTCTTGCCCAATGCTTCCTATTGCCGCCACTATCGCCTTGTAGGGGCCTAGCAGCTTCGTCTCATCCACTATGATCACTCCTCTCTTTGCATCTGAGTATACCTTCCAAAGCACATATTTCCCCCATCTTCTCATGACATCCTCTGTAGGTAGCCCTCTTCGGAGAAATCTCAGAAATCTCTTCTGCTTGTGCTTCTCCCCTTTGACCGACGTGGGTAGGTGTCTGGATATCTCATTTATCCTCAGCTTGTGGCTTAGGCTTATCGCTATTATGGTGAGGATCATGTTCCTCAAAGCATGCTTGCCCAGGATGGGCTTGAATACCTGGCTGACTGTTTGTATAATCCTCTTTGGATCTATTTTCTTCTTCATTCTTTTTCACCTCCTTGCCAAGTTGTCCTGTCAGGGAGGTATTTTATCTTTTCCTCCTTGTCAGTCAAGAGTTTCTCAGGATTTTGATCTCCCTCTTTTGTCTGTTTCCCGCTCTATGGTTGCTTTCTTCATCCCTCTCTCAAACTGGGGGTGAACCAGTTCAGAAGTTCAGAATAAAAGTCTTGACCACTGTTTGAAACTGTGATATAATGGGATTGAAGCGTCCTTAAATCCTCAGCCCGGGCGAGTTCGATGCTTCTGTTCCTCATAGCGATCAACATTCTGGGGAGGATCGCATTCGCAACCGATAGGGATGGAGATTGGGAGATCTACACTATGTTGGAAAGCGGGACCGGCCTGGTAAACTTGACTCGGAATTCCAGCTCGGATTTCTACCCCGCCTGGTCTCCCAGCGGAGAAAGGATAGCTTTCTTCTCCTATAGGGACGGGAATGCCGAGATCTACGTCATGAACGGCGATGGTGAGAAGCTCAGAAGATTGACTCGCAACGAGGCTGAGGACAAGGCTCCCGCG
>JAGGSF010000110.1 GCA_021159235.1 Deltaproteobacteria bacterium
GGAAAGAGAAAAGGTGGAGAAGTTTGTAGATATGTATGTAAACGATTTTACGGTGGATATGGGTCCGGATGGATACAGGGCATGTCAGTTTTTCCTGGATGAAGCTTACAGAAATGGACTTATAGATAAAAAAGTATCCATAGAAATAATCTAAATAAATCTTAAGATTTTGTAATCCGTTGTTCTCAATGCAGGTTTAAACCCTGCAACTTTTACAATATGAGAAATTTCTTCTGCCGTGGAATGCTCAACAAATCCTGCCGATCTCATTACATTTTCTTCCAGTAGCATACTGCCAAAATCATCTGCTCCAAAGAACAATGCCATCTGTCTTACATCATTTCCCTGTGAAGAGGAAGCCTGAATGTGAGAAAAATTATCCAGATAAATACGGGAAAAGGAGAGTATCTTCAAATACTCGCAAGCTGTAGCAGGATGCTTGACTTTTTTAGACAAAGGGGTTGATCCCGGTTTAAAATCCCACATGATGAATGCGGTAAAACCTCCTGTTTCATCCTGCAGGTTTCTTAAATTGTGCAGATGTTCTACAATATCTTCTTCCCTCTCTATGTGTCCAAACATCATGGTAGCTGTAGTTTTCAAACCTAAAAGGTGTGCCCGTTTTGATATTTCCAGCCATCTTCTGGTAGAAATTTTATGGGGACTGATAATTCTTCTCACTCTTTCCGAAAGCACCTCTGCCCCACCACCCGGTATTGTCTTCAAACCTCTGTTTTTCAAATCTATAAGCACCTCTTCTACAGATTTACCACTGATTCTGCTCATTAGGTCTATTTCCGGAGGAGAAAAGGCATGAATATGAATACCATCTATGGAGGTTAATGTTTCCATCATATTCAAATAGTAGGAATAAGGCAAATTCTTGTTTAATCCTCCCTGTAATAAAACAGTATCTATTCCATTTTTCTTTGCCTGTATAACCTTTTCCTTTAACTCATCAATAGACAAGGTATAACCCCGTTTTTCATCTCTGTAAAATGCACAGAAAGAGCATTTTGTATAACAGATGTTGGTGTAATTTATGTTCGTATCCATAACGAAGGTGACAGTATAAGGATCGTTCTTCTTCATTCTTATACCGTGAGCCAAATCTCCCATTATCAGTAGATCGCCATTTTTTAGCAGAAATATTCCCTCTTCTTTATTTATCCTTTCCCCATTTTCTATTTTTTTGTAGATTTCATCCATATTCATGGTATAAGGCATCCCTCTCCATGGGTACAAAACCAGATTTCTTGATTAAATTTCTTATGGTGTTTTCTTTTAATCCTGAAGGTGTTATTGCACCGGCAGCATGGGTTATCCTTTCCTCACAGATCGTGCCATCCATATCATCCGCACCGAAATTTAGCGCAATCTGAGAAACCTGAGGAGAAAGCATAATCCAGTAGGCTTTGATATGTGGAAAATTATTTAATATTATACGGGACAAAGCAATAATTTTTAATTCTTTCAATGCCGTTGCCTTTTTTATTTTACCTTCAAATATTGTATTCCAAGGATGGAAAGGCAGGGGAATAAAACACAGAAAACCTCCTGTTTCATCCTGCAAATCTCTTAATTTAAACAGATGTTCAACAACCTCTTCCTCCGTTTCTATATGACCGAATAACATGGTGGCGTTGGTGGGAATGTTCATGCTGTGTGCAATCCTATGTATCTCTGACCACTGCTCGTATCCAATCTTACGGGGAAAGAGTTTCTTTCTTACCCTTTCTGAAAAGATCTCTGCCCCCCCTCCGGGCATGCTGTCCAACCCTGCGTTCCTTAACTCCTCTAACACCTGCTTGAAGGTCATACCGTAAAGATTTGCAAAGTGTGCGATCTCTACCGCTGTGAATGCCTTTATTTGAACATAAGGGAAGTTTTTTTTAATATTTTCAAGCATACTTGTATAATAGGAAAACCTCAAATGAGGATGCAATCCACCCACAATATGTACTTCCCTTAATCTCTTTCCTGCTGAGGCAATATCTTTCAGAATTTCATCTAAGGATAAGGTGTAACCATCTCTATCTCCTGCATCTTTACTGTAAGCGCAGAACCTGCACCGTGATATACATATATTGGTGTAGTTTATATGCTTGTTGATTACATAATATACCTTCTTCTGAGACTTTTTAAGTTTTACATACCTGGCCATGAATGCTACTTCCAAGGGGAAAGGTGAATGCAGGATATGTAGTGCTTCTTGTTTGTTGATATTTCCGCCATTCTTTATCTTTTCAAAGATGGGGATAAGTCTTTCATCCTTAAATTGCACTACTTCTCCCTCAGTAATGGGAACAATATGACATCTCTGATGGAAGGTTGATTGGTTAAAATCATTACCAATCTATCTACACCAATACCTTCACCGGCAGTGGGTGGGAGACCGTATTCCAAGGCTTTTATGTAATCTTCATCCATTATTTCTTCTTCTTTCATCTCCTTTTCTTTAACCTGCATTAGAAACCTGTTCCTCTGGTCAATGGGGTCGTTCAGCTCAGAAAAGGCGTTGGCTATCTCCATGCCTCCTATGTATAGTTCAAATCTGTCTGCAATACTGGGATCCTGTTTATTTCTCTTGGCCAAGGGGGATGTATCAACGGGATAATCCATAACAAATGTAGGATCTATGAGTTGTGGTTCTACCGTTGCATCGAAGATATGCTCCAGTATCTTTCCCATACTCATGTCTTTACTCACTGACTTTCCTAAATCTCGTGCCATTTTGTATGCTTTTTCTTTATCCTTTATTATTTCTTCGTCAATATTTCCTATATTTCTCAAGGCATCATAGAATTTTTCTCTTCTCCAGGGACGAGAGAAATTGATGGTATGTTCACCATAAATTATCTTTTTACCTAAATTCAGTTGTTTTAAAAGAAAATCAAATAACTCCTCTGTGAAATTCATCAAGTGTTTATAATTATGATAGGCGGTATAAAATTCCAACATCGTGAATTCTGGATTGTGTT
>JAGGSF010000082.1 GCA_021159235.1 Deltaproteobacteria bacterium
TTGTTCAATTCATCAATTTCCATATTCCATGCACCATCAAATATTTTTACATTTCACCTAACGTTCAGGGGATATGTGAAGTTTCGCTTTGCAAAATTTAGGCAAGCGTGAGCAAGCCACATCTCCCCCCTGTCGTCCGAGTACAAAAGCACCGAAGCGGAACGAAGAATTGCAAACCCCATTCATTTCTTTTCCTTCTCCCTTTAATATCTCTTGTAATTTTACTTTCAATGAAGGAGTATTTTTTATTGCTGTATCCCAAACAGCACCCAAATCCACTCCAGAGTATCCATGGATCAGCTTATCCCTCATACCAGCTATTTGTTCCACGGAATTTCTGGATAGGTGTAAGTGGGCTTCATTGTCAATCCAGAATAGGGAAAAGAGAGAGTTGCAGACAAGCCGGGAGGAGACTTTAAATGAGTTTGAAACAGCCATCAAAATGTATAAAATCGGAAACTGTTTTTTAGATACGAACTCAAAATCCAACCAAATCTTTCCTGCCAATTTCACATGGTATCGTCCATCAAAAACAGCCGAGGAATACTTCAAATTTAACTCTCCTTACCATATATTTACGATGGTATGATTGAAAACAGCTTTATCCTTATCCCTGGAATTGGGGAAAAAACGGAAAAGTATCTATGGGGAAAAGGCATCTTAACGTGGAACGATCTTGAGAAAATCTACATTCCCACCCTGAGCGGAAATAAGAAAAAAACCATACAAAACCATCTAAAACTGGCAAGAGTAGCCCTGGATAGAATGGATTCCTCCTTTTTTGCCAGATACCTGCCTAAGAAAGAATACTGGAGGTTGTATAGAGAATTTCGTCCCAGAACTTTATTCCTGGATATAGAAACCACCGGTCTGTCTCCATACTACAGTGTTATCACCCTCATAGGCACCTTTGACAGCCATAGAAACAAAATAAAAATCTTCCTCAGGGGTAACAATCTGGAAGAGATAAAGGATTACCTGCAAGATTATGAAATTGTCGTTACTTTCAATGGAAAGAAATTTGATATACCGTTTATTCAAAAAGAATTCCCGGATATAAAACTCCCTCCCGTTCACATTGATTTGAAATTCCTGCTCAAATCCCTTGGATTTACCGGCTCATTAAAAGATATAGAAAAGAGTGCAGGCATAAGAAGAGAAAAAGAGATTCAGGAAATCAACGGAAAAAAGGCACCAGCATTATGGAACAGGTTTGTAAACGGAGATAATAGGGCACTGGAAAAACTAATCCTGTACAACATCTACGATACAATAAACTTAGAAAAACTCATGAAATTCATATATATCAGAAAAACAGAAAGGATTTTTCCTGAGGTGAAAAGTGACCTTATCCGGCAAAAAACTCCCACCATTGCCATTCCATATAATAAACTGTCAAAAACATATTTTAACACCGAAGGACTTGAAATATACAGAAGTAAAATAAAAACCAGCATGGGAATCAAAGTAAATACGCTGACAAAAAAGATTTATAAACCCTTATCTGTTGGCATAGATTTGAGCAGTTCTGAAGAAAGGGCCTCTGGTATCTGCATACTTCAAGAAGATAAAGTATACACCAAAAGGCTAAAGACAGATGAAGAGATTATCTCCACAGTATTAAGCATTGACCCTTCCATAATATCGATAGACTCTCCTCTTTCCCTGCCCAGGGGTAGATGTTGCACCAGTGATCGGTGCGAATGCAGAAAATATGGAATTACCAGAGAATGTGAAAGGATTCTTAAAAAAAGAGGTATCAACATCTATCCATGTTTGATCAAGAGTATGCAGAAACTAACCGAAAGAGGTATTAGAATGTCCAAGATCTTCAAAGCTCACGGTTACCAGGTAATAGAGAGTTATCCTGGCGCTACTCAGGACATCCTGGGATTTCCACGAAAGCGGGTAAACCTTGAGGAATTGAAGGAAAATTTAATAAACATGGGAATAAATATCTCTTCAGATAAAAGAACGCTAACCCACGATGAAATTGACGCCATCACCTCTGCTTTGACAGGTTACTTTTATCTTGCTGGAATGTATGAAGCTATAGGAAACAGCGAGGAAGGATACCTAATTATACCCAACCTGAAGAACAAAGAATAATTTATCCCCTGTATATCCCATCCCAGAACATAAGCTCATAAGTCTGAATGAATGCAGCCGACATCCTCATCAATGTTTCTTCTGGTGGAAGATAATACTCTACTATACTCAGCGCCTTTTCTTCTATCTCCTCCGTAGGTGCCGAAAACAGTTCCAAAAACGATGTTTCACTTATCTTATATTTTTCTCTAAGGGCCTTGGAAAACCTGAGACAATTTGAACCCCATACCGGTAAGTTGGCTATGAGTGCCATAGCCTGCACACCAGATGAATAAAACTGAGCCAGTGCAGTTAAATAATGGCTGTAAACCACAGCTTCCGGTATGGGAAGAGAATCTTCCAGGTTTACATCTAAAGCTCTGGCCATCTTCAACAACTGATTTAATGCCTCTATATCACCCTCGGCAATGGTTTTAAAAAATTCAATCTCTTCTGGACCCTTAGCCCTGGACAACATCAAACACAGACTCCTGGCATCTCCACTTATAATATAATGCTGATTGATTACAAAGGCTTTAATCTTCTCCTCAGGCAACACACCCTTTTCCGCATCAAGGATATAGGGATGATTTAATATCTTCTTATTTAAAGGTTCTAAATCTTTCCTTATTTCCTTAAGTAAAACCTTAGCTTCCATAGTATTTAACTCTATACTTCTGAAATTAAATGTCAACCCAGACCCACCACACACTGTATTTTATTTTAAGGACTTGACAGAAAAGGTGTTTCATTATAACCTAAATCAAAATCATTTCGATTTAAAACCAGCCAGTATGAAGGTAGAATGTTTTATTTCCTCTGCCGTATACCGGATAAGCCTCATCATCACTTTATCTGCAGAAAATGCG
>JAGGSF010000019.1 GCA_021159235.1 Deltaproteobacteria bacterium
CACTGCTTATCCTGGCATCAGTCTGCGGTGAGAGATCGCTAAGAGGGATGTGGCTTTGGGCGGTGAACAGATGGGAGGAGGTTAGAGAGATGATGGATCTTCCCTCACGCCCACCGGCGCTGAGCACAGTATGGTATATCCTCAGGAAGGTAGATAAGCAACAGCTGGCAGAAGCGCTAGGAACAGAAGGATCAGATGAGGAGATAGGCGTAGGCAAGAGCCTGAGAGGATCAAAGCGAAGGGGGCAGGAAGCATTGGCAGTGGTAACCGCTTGTGGGCAGAAGATGAAGGAGGAGATGAGATAGAGGCGGCGCTGAGACTGCTGATGGAGATAGATCTTGATGGAAAGATCGTCACCCTGGATGCTAAGCTGACGCAGAAAAGGATAGTCAACCACATCGTGGAAGAAGGAGGAGATTACATAGGGGTACTGAAGGGGAATCACCCTGCCCTGAGAGATGCGATAGAAGAATGGATGAAAGATCAGAGGGAGGATGCAGGAGTGAGAAAGCCTGACTTTGTAGAGTGGGACAAAGGTCATGGGAGGATAGAGAGGAGGGAGATATGGCTTGTGGATGCAAAGCAGATGGAGGATTATGTCCGGGATGTATTCGGGTGGAAGGGATTGAGACTGTGTGGATACGTCAGAAGATACAGGATGAGAAGCGATGGTGAGGAATGGGAGAGTGACACCACTACGATCTTCGTCTCTTCGCTGGGATATGCGGTGTATCAGGAGGGATAAGGAGGCATTGGAGCGTGGAGAATGGGGTATTCAGGGTGAGGGATGTGAGCTACGAGGAGGATAGGTTGCATTCCAGGAAGATAGCACATCATCTCAGCCAGATACGCAACGGAGCGATGACGCTGATAAGAAGAGCGGGGTTCAGGTACATACCGGATGGGTGGAGGTATCTGTCAGGAGTGAGAAGGGGATAGAACTTCTTTTGGGCATGAGTTGGTAGGGATGAATAGAGAAGAAGGGAGATTAAGGAAAGGGAGGTGATTCAGGAAGAAAGATAGGGATGAGAAGATGAAAAGATTTGATTCTTTTTCGGCCTTTGGTGCCGGGAGGGGAGATTTTACCCTTATCAAAGCGTTGAAAAGCCCTGTGGACAGAGGATTAAGGTGGAAACAGAGGGAAGGAATCAGCTAAAATTGAGGGGAGCATCAGCTCCCCACCACCTCATATCAGAGGAGAAGCCAAATGGGGGAAAGAAGGAGATATGACAGCCGCTTCAAAGCACAAGTTGCTCTGGAGGCTATCCGCAACCAGCAGACAATCTCGCAGATAGCCTCTCAATACGGGGTTCACCCAAACCAGGTGAGCAAGTGGAAGAAGAGAGCGCTGGAAGGACTTGTGGAACTGTTCTCTGATGGGAAGGGGACAAAAGGGAAGGATCAGCAGCGACTGATAGATGAGCTATACAGGCAAATAGGGCAACTGAAAGTAGAGCTTGATTGGTTGAAAAAAAAATCTGGACTTGTCACCTGAGGAGAAGAAGATGCTGATAGAGCCTGCAAACCCTGACATACCGATATACCGTCAATGCCAGCTTTTGGGAGTTTCCAGAAGCAGCTATTACTACAAGCCCGCTGGTGAGAGCCAATACAACTTGCTGTTGATGCGCCTTATAGACGAGCAATACACAAAAGCTCCATTTTACGATGTTCCTCGGATGACAGCATACCTGAGATCATTAGGACATCATCTCAACCACAAGAGGGTAGAGAGGCTGATGAGGAAGATGGCGCTGGAAGGGGTTGCTCCCAAAAGGAATCTCTCTAAAGCTAAAGGAGAAAGCCATAAGTATCCCTATCTTTTGGATGGGATGAAGATAAAGGAGCCAGATGAGGTATGGTGCAGCGACATCACATACATCAGAATGAGGAGAGGTTATATCTACCTTGTCGCCGTGATGGATTTCTTCAGTCGGTATGTGCTATCCTGGGAGATATCAAATACTCTGGATGTGTATTTTTGCCTTGAAGCTCTGGAGAGAGCCCTCATGAAGGGGAAGCCCAGGATATTCAACACAGATCAGGGGAGTCAGTTCACAAGCTCAGCTTTCACAGGTAGGCTCCAGGAAGAAGGAATCCAGATAAGCATGTGCGGCAGAGGGAGAGTGTGGGATAACATCTTCATAGAGAGGTTGTGGAGATCAGTTAAGTGGGAGGAGGTGTATCTGAACGATTACGAAACAGTGCCTGAGGCAGTAGAGAGGCTGGGAGCATACTTCCGCTTTTACAACAATGATAGGCTCCATCAGCCACTGGGATACAGAACTCCTTATCAGGTCTATATGGAAGGGAGATCTGAAAGATGAGATTGCAAATGATGGCAGTATATGATAAGATAAGGGAGGCAGATGAGATGGGAGATCAAAGAGGTGTTGAGTTGTCGCTCCCTTTGATCTCCAAAGCAGGTTGGTTTTACACCTTAATCCCCTCTATTTTTTGTCCAAAAAATGGGGGTAACCTTAGTTGTCCGCCTCAAAGCTAGGGGAAGAGATGGATATTTGAGGATGCGGTGCCTTCTGAATAACGGTGATCTCTTTGAGTTCTCCGAATATGTTCGTCTTAGAGAAAGAGAGGTGGAGATTATAGATTATAGCTTCCAATGGCAAAGGGGAGGGAAACTGATAAGGAGATGGGATAACACACCCCATCATCCAGAGATAGAAACATTTCCAGCGCATGTGCATATGGGCTCAGATCAAAATGTTCACGCATTTCCCCCTGTAAGCTTCAGGATAGAGCCAGAAAACACTGGAAGGAGTAGCATCTGCACTCCAACCGGCTGAGGATCTGAACGATCTGAGAAAGTGTGAAAGTGAAAAATCCTGCCTCCTTGTCCCAATTTGCCCCGCCTGCCGGGATAAGGTATCATAT
>JAGGSF010000045.1 GCA_021159235.1 Deltaproteobacteria bacterium
AACTACAATTTCTTTCATATCCCCAATCTCTTCTTTAAGGACAGAAACAATCCCTCTCCTTCTTCGTCTTCAATCAATACCTTGCCCTGTGAATAGAGATAAGCAAATTGTCTCCTAAAGGGAATCTTCAGAAGAACGGGTAAGGAGGAAAATTCCTGAACTGTTTCTCCTCTATCTTTGTTTATTATTATTCCAAAATCCTTTTTCAAATCCCTTATTACCTCCATTGCCAGTTTTAGATCGTTTACGCCAAATGGATTGGGTTCTGTAACCAGAACTACAAAATCTGCCATCTCCGTTGATTCCACCATGGAACAACCTGTTCCCGGCGGTGCATCAACAACAGTAATCTTATCTTCCTTGATGAGTTTTTTTATCTCTCTAATGATAGGAACAGGAGAATATTCGCCAATATCCATTATACCATCTATAAAACCTATTTCATTTCCATTAAAAGATACCTTCCCTTTCCTTATAACACCCTTTTTTTTAGGAATTTCTCCTAATGCTCCTTCTACGGGACATATATAACTGCACGTTCCGCAACTGTGACACAGCTGCGGAAAATACAGCACTCTTTTCTGTTCTTTTAATACGGTTAGAGCGTGAAAAGCACAGTGTTTCGCACACAAACCACAAAAGGTGCATATATCTTCATTTATTGAGGGAACAGGAAATAAACATTCTCTCATCTCCTGTATCTCTGGATGAAGGAGTAAATGCCCGTTTGGTTCTTCTACATCTGTATCTACATATACAGAGTGTGGGATAAGAAGGGAAAGAGAAGAGGCAACGGTTGTCTTTCCTGTTCCTCCCTTTCCACTGGCAACAGTTATGATCATTCAAATTGAGACAAAACCTCTTTTACCTTTCCGGAAGCCTTTTTAATTTCCATCTTCGCCTCATTCAATATCATTCTTACATTTGGTCCCATCTCGGCAGCAACGACAACGTTTATCCCTTCATTTATTATATATTGGGCAACCATCGCACCCACTGCCCTTGCACCATCCCTGTACATATTTTCCTTTATTTCCGCGGTTTTTTTCTCCGTGTCATAGATGACAAAATATGGTGCACGGGCAAAACGCAAATCTATCTCTCCATTCAGGCTGTTTTCTGTAGTTGGAATAAGAATTTTCATAAAAAACCTCCCTTTACCACATTATAGTTACTGTTTTGTCTATTGCAAGTATTGCTTTTACTCCTAATTTTTATTACAATTTTTATTATGAAATATCTTCTAATAATCTTAGCAGGATTGCTACTGGTTATAGGTCTTTCTTCCTGCGGGCACAAAGCTCCTCCTAAACCACCATCATCTTGCTGTTTTATAAAATGAAAGATTTTGTGATTGTAGGCAGCGGCGTAGCAGGATTGCGCGCTGCTATTGAAATAGCCTTGAAAGGAAAAAAAGTAGATATCTATACGAAGGAAAGTATAGATATGTGCAACACCGACAAAGCACAGGGGGGTATTGCCGTTGTCTTAAGGGAAGATGACAGTAAAGAGTCTCATCTTCAGGATACAATAAGGGCTGGTGCAGGATTATGCAATGAAAAGGCGGTGCGTATCCTGGTAGACGAAGGACCGGAAAGAGTAAAAGAGCTTATAGACTGGGGAGCAAAATTTGACAGAAGGCTGGATGGTTCGTTAGATTTTACCCGCGAAGCTGCTCATTCCACCAATAGGATCGTGCATGCCTCAGGAGATGCAACAGGACACGAAGTAGAAAGAACACTCATTGAAATGATTAAAAAATTACCGATCGAAATACATGAATATTGCACCCTGGTAAACATTTTATGTAAGGAAAATGCAGTGGTAGGTATAAGAATATTAAAAGACAGTGGATTTGAAGACATACCTGCCCGTAGAGTAATTGTTGCTACCGGTGGTTATGGAGCAGTATATAAACACACCACAAATCCCGAGGTAACTACAGGAGATGGTATTGCAGCGGCGTTTCTTGCAGGTGCTGTGGTGGAGGATATGGAATTTGTTCAATTTCATCCCACCTGTTTACACATAGAAGGTATGCCTGCATTCTTACTCTCCGAATCGATAAGAGGGGAAGGAGGGATACTTATAAATGATTCAGGAGAACCTTTTATGCACAGATATCATAAGCTTAAAGAACTCGCTCCTCGAGACATAGTGGCCCGCTCAATTATCTTTGAAATGCAAAGAAGAGGTGCAAAGCATGTATATCTTGATATGAGACATCTGTATAAAGATTTCATAAAGAAACGATTTCCTACTATCTATGAAACCTGTTTAAATTATGGAATAGACATAACCAAAAAACCTGTTCCCATTGCTCCTGCTGCTCATTATACCATGGGAGGAATAAAAACAGATGAAGAAGGAAGAACAAACATAAAAGGTCTTTTTGCATGCGGCGAAGCTGCCTGTACTGGAGTGCATGGAGCAAATAGATTAGCTTCCAATTCTATTCTGGAAGGATTGGTTTTTGGAAAGAGAGCTGCTTTGGCCGCTATTTCCTATGAAGATGAACCTATCTTTAATGCCAAACCTTTACCTGTTTTATCTATGGGAAATGCACCACGAAACATAGAACAAACAATCTGTGAATTTAAAGCTACAATAGAGAAAAAAGCGGGTCCTATAAGAACCATAAAGGGATTGGAGGAATTTTTGGAGTATGGAAAAAACCTATGGAAAGAGGTAAAAGATATGAGAAATTCACGTCAAAGCATAGAATTAAGAAACATGGTTCTTATCGGGCTACTTGTTGCCACATCTGCACTGAAAAGAAAAAGTAGTATAGGGGCTCACTATTGCATAGACACACCTCACCTTAATGATAAAAATCACATTTCACTTTCTTATAAACAACTAAAGGAATTCATCGGCGAAAATTAAT
>JAGGSF010000100.1 GCA_021159235.1 Deltaproteobacteria bacterium
CATCGCCGCATAACTGCCGCCGGAGGAATAAATATCGCCGCTGGCGAGCCAGTAAAAGTTCCCCGTGTGAGTGCGGAGTGGGTGCTGGAAAGAAATCCCGATATCATCGTATATAGTTATCTGAAAGCACGAAAATCGGCTAAAGTTCCCTCTCCTGAAGAAATGAAAAAGATTCGAGATGAGATAATGAATGAACCCGGTTTGAGAGAAACAAAAGCGGTAAAAGAAGGAAAGGTCTATATCATTGATACAAGACTTATAACTGGTCCCCGTTCAATAATTGGGCTCCTCTATTTTGCCAAGTGGTTTCATCCTGAGCTTTTTAAGGACATTGATCCTGAGGCTGTCCATAAGGAGATGCTTCAGAAATTCTACGGGATGGAATTAGAAGGAACATGGGTCTATCCAGAACAGTAAACTTAAAATTTTTAGTTGTGGAGGTACTTAATGCACCAGCGAGCTGGATTAATCTATCCTTTTAGTGCTATTGTGGGACAGGAGAAGATGAAAAAGGGATTACTCCTTAACGCTATTAACCCAAAGATTGGAGGGATTCTTCTTCGAGGTGAGAAAGGAACAGCTAAATCCATAGCTGTGCGAGCTCTAACTCATCTTCTTCCCCAAATTGAAGTAGTAGCTGATTGTCCTTTTCACTGTAACCCTCACGACGAGAACAACTTATGTGATATCTGTGCTATGAGGATAGCTAAGGGTGAAAAACTCAGTGTCTCTACAAGGCAGATACCATTTGTGGAACTGCCAATAGGGGCTACTGAGGATAGAGTTGTAGGTACACTTGATATCGAGAGAGCAATCAAGACAGGAAAAAAGCATTTTGAGCCAGGACTTCTTGCTGCCGCTAATCGAGGTATCCTGTATATTGATGAGGTAAATCTCTTAGATGACCATTTGGTAGATGTATTGCTTGATGCGGCTGCTATGGGAGTAAACTATGTGGAACGAGAGGGAATATCTTTCAGCCACCCGGCACAGTTCATCTTGGTGGGCACTATGAATCCTGAAGAAGGTGAACTTCGCCCTCAACTTTTAGATCGTTTTGGCCTGGCAGTGGATATTAAGGGCATCCCTGACCAGGAAGATCGAGCAAAAATAGTTAGACAACGCATAGCCTTTGAAAAAAATCCTCTATCCTTTATTGCTGCCTGGGAAGATGAACAAAAAAGATTACGAGAGCAAATTGAGAAAGCTAAAAAATTACTCCCAAAAGTGCATCTGGGAGAGGAAATGTTAAAACTCATTACTCAAATTTGCATCGATTTTGGCGTTGATGGTCATCGTGCCGATATTGTAATGTATAAAACTGCTGTTACCCTCGCTGCTTATTACGGAAGAGATGAGGTATGTAAAGAGGATGTCAAGGAAGCGGCTGAGCTGGCTCTTCTTCATCGCCGTCGTCGCCAGCCTTTCCAAGAACCGAAGTTAAACCAAGAGCAAATTGAAAAGAGTATTCAAAAATGGCAGGAGGATAAAAGTAGTCAAGGTCAAAGTCAAAACGAAGAAAACCAATCTCAAGAGAAGCAAAAAGAAAAACCGGATATTTCCCCAAACAACGATGCTCCTTCCGGCACTCCTTTTTCTGGTAAAGATTCTGGTGATTTACCTGATGAAGGAGAGAAATCTGGAAAAGAACGAGTCTTCCAGGCTAAGTTATTATACCAGGTGAAACGGATAGCTGCGCCGGTTTCGGATCAGGTCTTTCGCAGCCAAACAGGGCGAAGGTCAAAGAGCAGAACCAACTCTAAGACGGGACGCTATGTAGATAGCCTTATCCCCAAGGGAAAAATTACCGATTTAGCATTTGATGCCACTTTGCGAGCAGCAGCCCCTTTTCAGGTTGGAAGAAAAAAAGAATCATCCAGTCAAAATGCCCTGATCATAAAGAAGTATGACTTACGTGAAAAGGTGCGGGAAAAGAAGATAGGCAATCTCATTATGTTTATTCTTGACGCCAGTGGCTCAATGGCTGCTGAAGAAAGAATGGTAGCTACCAAGGAAGCAGTACTATCACTCTTACTCGATGCCTATCAGCGGCGGGATCAAGTGGGAATGGTTGTTTTTCGGGGAGAGAAAGCAGAACTGGTGTTACCTTTCACTAATAGTGTGGAGCTGGCTCAAAAACAGCTAAGCGAACTTCCAACTGGCGGACGGACACCTTTAGCTCATGGTCTTAAGCTGGGACTGGATACCGTTAAGAAGCACTTGAGAAAAGACAAGTACGCTGTCCCTCTTCTGGTTTTAGTTTCCGATGGGAGGGCAAATGTTAGTTTCGATGATGACGATCCTGTCGAGGAGGCAAAGAAGGTAGCCCGTGAGATAAAAGCGGCAAATATCAAGTCAATCGCTATTGATACTGAGCAGGGCTTTATTACTTTCGGGCTGGTAAGGCAAATTTGTAGCGAGTTGGGAGGAATCTATCTACGACTGGAAGAGCTAAAATCTGGTCCTATAGTTTCCGCTGTTCAGAAGAGTCTGGGTTATAGAGAAAAAAATGAAATGGTGGATGAAGATGGGAAGCGTAACTGAGGTCATTATAACAAAAAGAAGGGGGTGATAGAATGTAATTTTAAGAGTAAAATTTGCAGCGACAAAGATAATGATTATGCCGAGAGAGGACCTGTCGTAGTTACTGAAATTTAGTTAAAAAAAGAAAAAGAGGAGCATTTAATGAAAAGTAAAAAAGTGAGAATAGTTTCAATTATAC
>JAGGSF010000078.1 GCA_021159235.1 Deltaproteobacteria bacterium
CCCCTTATCCTTGTTGCCTCAGCAACTCTTTCAATGGCAAGCATAAGGGCTGCTTTTCTCATTGATACCTTTTTCTCACGGGATATTCTGTACACATTTTCAAATGCCTTCTCCATTATATCCCTTAGCTTTAAGTTAACCTCCCTTTCACTCCAGAAGTAAAACTGAAGACCCTGTACCCATTCAAAGTAAGATACAGTAACACCTCCAGCATTGGCTAAAATATCTGGAATAACAAATATGCCTCTATCCTCCAGGATCTTATCTGCTATGGGGGTTGTTGGACCATTGGCTGCCTCTGCAATTAACCTTGCCTTAATTTTATCTGCATTATCCTCTGTAATTTGATCCTCAAGGGCAGCAGGAACAAGTATATCGCAGTTTAAGGTTAAAAGCTCATCATTTGTAATTTTATCTGCATCCTTGAAGTGTATAACTGAGCCAGACTCCTTTAATGTCTTAGAAACTTTAATGGGATCCAATCCCTTAGGGTTATAAATACCACCTTCTATATCACTTACGGCAATAATCCTGCAACCTTCCTGAAAGAGAAGACGGGCAAGATTTCCCCCTACATTGCCGAAGCCCTGGATAACAAATCTCTGGGAGAGGGGATCAAAACCTAAAGCCTTAGCAGCGTTAAATATGGTGTACATTACTCCTCTTGCAGTGGCAGCACTTCTTCCAAGAGAGCCACCTATACTAACAGGTTTTCCTGTAACAACACCTGGAACAGAGTACCCCACATCCATACTGTAGGTATCCATTATCCAGGCCATAACCTTAGGATTGGTGTTAACATCTGGTGCAGGGATATCTTTCTCAGGTCCTATTATTGAAACTATCTCTGATGTGTACCTTCTTGTTAGTCTCTCAAGCTCACCTTCTGACATTTTCTTGGGATCACATACAATCCCACCTTTTGCACCACCAAAGGGGATTCCAACTACAGCACATTTAAAGGTCATAAGCATGGCAAGTGCCTTTACCTCATCCAAGGTTACATCTGGATGGTACCTTATACCCCCTTTAGCTGGTCCTCTTGTTAGATTATGCTGGACCCTGTATCCTGTAAAGACCTTTATACTGCCATCATCCATTTTAATGGGGATCGATACAATCAGGGATCTTTTTGGCTTTCTTAAAATCTCATAGATACCAGGATCAAGATTAATAGCCTTTGCCACCTCATCAAACTGGAATAGGACCTGTTGTAAAAGATCTGTGCTATTTCCCATTTTTCTCTCCTAATAAATTGCCCTTTTACCAACCTCTGCTGTTCTTATCCTAACTGCATCCTCAACTGGAAGGACAAATATCTTACCTGCCCCAATTGTCTTAGAAAAACAAAGCTGTCTTATCTTTTTTATAACATCATCCACAATTTCCTCATCTACAACAATCTCAACCTTTATCTTGGGAAGGAACTTTACCTTTTTATTTATCTTTTCTCCCTCAAGATAACCTCTCTGGGTGCCAAATCCTTTTACCTCACTTACACTCATTCCACCAACACCCAATTTGACAAGCTCATCCTTTATCTTATCGATCTTGGAGGGCTGGAGGAAGCACTCTATTTTACGTAACATAGGATCCTCTCCTTATTATACCTTAACTGTCTTCCCTTCCTTAGCTGATTCATAAGCAGCCAGTATTATCTTTAAATTCCTCAGACCATCTTCCCCCTTAAAAGAAGGCTCTTTATCATCAAGAATACACCCGGAAAAATCCTCTATTTCCTGCTGGTACATATTTACAGGGCTTAGAATAACCTGTTCCTCTTTAACTTCTTCTCTTTTTTGAGCTGCCTCATAACCTTTTTCCTCTCTCTCAACTCTTTTTACCATCCATCCAGATGAGTCCTGTCCAATAGTTCCCCTTGCCATGATGCTTCCCTTGCTTCCATAGATCTCTAACCTATTCTCTGAGGAGGCATCTGGAATGTTAAAGTGATTATCTACAATTCCTAAGGCTCCATTTTCAAACTTTAGCAAAACTACAGATGTATCCTCTACCGGATAATCCTGGACAAGATGATCTTTATAGCAAAAAACCTCAATTACCTTCCCCATAAGCATCTCTAAAAGGTCAATGCAGTGAGTTCCCATATCTATTAGGGAACCACCTCCTCCCAATTCAGGGTTTTGCCGCCAGGCTCCCTTTATAGGAGGATACCAGCAGGTAAGCTGTGCTCTTCCCATTACAAGCTTCCCAAGCTCACCTTTATCTATCATCCTTTTTATCTCGCGATTATAGGTATGGTATCTCATCATATAATCCAAGGTTAACTTTACCTTATTTTCCCTGCATGCTCTTATCATCTCCTCTGCCTGATGTAGGTTCATAGCCATTGGTTTTTCACAGAGGATATGTTTTTTTGCCTCAGCGGCCATTAAAACATGTTTATGATGTAGATAGGTAGGAGTAGCAATGTAAACTGCTTCAACTTCAGAGTCTTTAATCAAATCTTCTTCTTTTGTATAGTATCTCACCTTTCCATATTTCTTAGCTACCTTTCTTAGTCTTTCCTCATCTACATCCATCAAGGCTACCAACTCTGCATTTTTAGCTGGGATTATCCCCTCAGGAATTGTTCTTCTATCGGCAATTCCACAGGCTCCTATCACTCCCCAGTTAACTTTCATTGGAACTCTCCTTAAGTTTATTTAATATTTCCAGAGCCTTCTTGGTGATGAACTCTCCTAC
>JAGGSF010000079.1 GCA_021159235.1 Deltaproteobacteria bacterium
CTTTTAGTAAGATTTTTTATTTTAACCATTGTCTGCCGGCAAAATGCTCCTTATTCTTGCGTAATACTCATCAAAGTAAATCTTATAAAAAAAGGGGAATCCTCAAACCAATTTTTGTTGGTTTGGAGATTCCCCTTTTTTATCCCCAAAACAAATTTCTCACCTATAACCTCGTAAGGTGAGATTCCTATCTTTTAGGCAGGTCTTCTGGCTCCCGGATCATCCTACTCGCTATGCCTTCCCATTCCGATAAATCGGAACAGTGGCTTTTTATAGCTTTCGTCCCCGGTTACAGCGGCGGGTCCGCTCCTGAATTACACAGGATTCCCTTTTAATCCTCTTTCGAGGAACCTAAAAGAGTATATATAAATGACAAAAAACTTCAGCTCAGTGTATTATTATAACACACTTTTATTTTTTAGTCAACAACGCATTAAATCATGTGTCAATTAAATTTTAAAAGTGCACTGATTCTATGATGATTTAAATTTTAAAAGTGCACTAAGCTACCTTTGTCGAAAAGATAAATTTTCCATACTATCTTCCTTTAAAATTATTCAAAAGGAGGGTAGTATGGCTAAACAACTCCACAAAAGATTCTCAACCGAAGAGGTAAAAATGTTATTGCAAAAGTACCTGGAAGATAAGAATAAACTTCCCTATATCCTGAGGATATTAAAGATCAAAAGAAGAAGATTCTTTGAACTCCTTAAGGAGTACAGAAAAGATCCTGATGGATTCTCCATTGAGTACAAAAGGAAAAAACCAACAAGAAAGATACCGACCGAGGTAGAGAAAAATATAATCAAAGCTTCCTATATTCTTGTCAAGTACCTCCAGGTAGAATGGATGAATAAATTTCTAAAATACTTATTGACGCAGAATTCATATCTGACTGACCGGTCAGTCATTTTTCAATCAATATTTTCAATGAACAAAAGATGGTACATTTTTATCACTTTGCGGTGGGTATCCTCACCTCTTTATGCTCCCTGCCTAATCTGGCGGAAATATGTGGTATTCGGGTCTATCCCGATCCATAACTTCCTTCATCCGGGCTTAGGGAGCGGTGAGGGTTCTAATGCTTTGACTCGGGCTTACCACCTTATTAGGTGATGCCTAATGAACAAGATCTGAATCCCTCACCGCAAAGTTTTGGTAAAATTTCAAAAAGCGATCTTTCTCAATTAGGCAACCTTAAGAGCTTGCACGAAAAATCTTTCTCTTAGGATCTTGTCATAGTTAGGATCAAAAGCCTTTTTCTCAGTAAGCATCCTGTAGATTATCCTAAGGAGCTTACAGGCTATAGCAACTATTGCCTTAGGTTTCACCTTCTTTTTGCCCTGCTGATTAGCCAAGATTCTAAGGTAACAAGTCCTAAGATGAGAATTGCACCTGATGCAGTTTATAACTGCCTGATAAAGAACAGTTCTTAAAGTTTTTCTGCCCCTTTTGCTGATATGTCTTAGTGTATTAATACTTGTTCCTGATTGTGCACCACAAAGATCAAGTCCGGCTAACTTTATAAGCTGGCGTCCTGAGGAAAAATTAGTAATATCACCAATTTCTGCTATAACTTGTGCTGCAGTAACAGGACCTACTCCAGGGATAGTTAAAAGGAGTTCGTAGTCCTCTCTTTTCCCTACAATAGAGTTTACCTCGGTGTTAATCAAGGCTATATTCTCATTGATTCTCTTAAGTTCATTAAGAAGGAGTCTAATTTCCAAGGAGGTTGCCTCCTCTTCTCCAGTTATACCTACAGAGTTTGCAGCAAGATCATAGATTTTTTCTGCTCTTTTCCAGGAGAGGTAAGGATTTCTTTTAACCAGAAAAGAGGTAAACTCATCCTTTCTCATCTTTTGTATCTTTTGAGGAAAGGGGAAATTCTGTAAAATTAAAATCATGCTCTTTGCCGTGATGTCCTTAAAATAAGTCTCCAGCTCGGGAAAGATGTATCCAACTACTCCCCTTAGTCTACACCGCAAGGATGCCTTCTGTTGGATGAGCTTGTGGTATATTTGCATAAGTCTTTTTAGCTGACGAATCTCCTTATCCCGGTAGATAGGAAGATAGAACTTTCCCTGATAGATAAGATCAGCTACATTGTAGGCATCCTTAGGGTCTGATTTGTCCTTAGATACATCAATGGTTTCTCTGTTGCGCCTGACAGCTAAGGGAGATACTGTCACTGCTCTTTTTCCTCGAAGCTCAAGGAACTCGTAAAGATGCATCCAGTAGTATCCTGATGGTTCCATGCCAAATAGAACCTTTGGCAAATTTTTGTTTTTCTGGTAGAATTTAGTTTGTCTCAAAAGTTTGTTAAATCCATCAATGGTGTTACCGAAGAAAAGTTTTCTTCTTAGCACCTTTCCAGAGGATGTTATGAAACAGGCACAGTGTCTTGTTTTTCCAACGTCGATGCCAACAAGTAGCATATTTTGAGAGCTCTTTACCTCTTCTCTGAGGTCCTCAAGAATTTGTTTTGCTGCTCTTTTTCCCTGCATTTTTTCCTCCTGGTGGTTTGGTGTTATGTGTTGATTTTTAACCATTCTACCAGGAGGAGGGCATTGTGTCACCTCTTCAGGGTATATATTGAGAAAGATCTACCTTACTCACAACATTATACCAGAACGAAAAATATTATATTATAGATGATATTGCCACAAACCTGAACAAGACCTTATGTTGTTCCTTTAATC
>JAGGSF010000098.1 GCA_021159235.1 Deltaproteobacteria bacterium
GATTTATTTAACAAATGTTCGATGTAATCAAATATTTTATAAGAAGGTTCTTCTTTCAGTAAGTACATTTGAGCAGCTCCCATTAATAGAGAGCCAATTATTCCGCGGGGATGACCATGAGTAATTAAGGAATTTTTGATGGTATCAACAATAAATCTCTTCTCGTTGTCCATATTAACCAATGCAATCGGTAAATTTCGCATAGCAGCGCCGTTTGCCCCAGCATTGAAATATCTGACTTCTTTTGTCCTGTAAAAATTGTTAAACCAAAGAGTCTTTCTTTTTATCAAGTTTCGTGCAGCAGATTTTATAGATTTTCCTCCCCCTCTTTCATAATTTAACCATAACGGAAGTTCTAAATAAGCAAAATAATTAGGATCAAACTCTCCATTACTTCTTATAGACCGTGCAACCGAAAGTGTTAACTGAGTATCGTCAGAATATTCCCCAGGAGATATTTCATCCTCGTATCCCCACCATTTACCACCCACTGATTTTTTCCACTTGATAAACGATTCTACTTTCCTTTTAGGTTTCTGCTTCTTAAATTCTAGAGGCCAACCTAACGAATCACCAACAGCACTTAAAATCAGCGAAGCCTTAAACTTCTCTAACAGTTCGTTGTCACCTTTGTTTAACTCATTAAAAAGAGAAATCTGCTTCATTTTAGCACCTTCCTTTTTTCCTTATACCACAAAATTCCATCCAAGGTTATTTCTAAAATTAGTTCAGCATGAGGATATTCTGCCGGGATTTGGAAATTAGGAAACCACCACCAGTTGGATTCTTTTTCAAATTCCGTTTCTACTTCTTTAATAATGTTATTATGTAAGTCCTTTAATATGACTCTTGCTTTAGTGCCTGCTGTTGCAAATAGATAAATTTTCATCCAGAACCTCTTATCTCGCATTATATTTCCTACATCGGGATGGGCGTTCTCTACATTATCTTTAGTAATTTCCTCATCAGTTATTATTATTTTATCCAAGTAAGGGTTAATAATAGCCCAACTGTGTCCGTGATAATCAGCAAATACTTCTGGAGTTACTGTAAAAATAGGATGATTACCAGACCATAAATATTCTCCCAACCTTAAAGAAGCCTCACTTATAAAATGTATTTTCTTAAAATATTCAACTGGTATGTGATGAGGTACTAGAACTTCAGCTTGAACATATTTTACCCAATCGCTATCGTAAGGCTTAGGAGCACCGTTAATCATATCAAATTTAATAGACAACAAACCTTTTATTTCTTTTTCTCTAATCTGCCCGTTTCTACGTCTTGTGGCATTACAGTCAGTAAAATAAACATCTTCAAAAGTAGCCACTACTGGGTCAATTTCTATGAATATTAAATGAAGTTCTTTTTTCTTGTGGAATACCATAGGAGTATGTGGAGTAAAGTTCAGAGAAATCTTATCCCAATTCCCTAACTCTCTGTCTAATTGATGTGATAGTTCATTTCCTCCACATATTACATTCTTTAAATACCCCTTGTTCTCCAAAAATTCCTTACTCCTAAGACCGTTTAGTGTTTTTATCAATGATAGATTTCTAATGTCAGTAAAATGCCATAAGGAGTAGATATTATTTTGTTTAAAAATTTCTAAGATTTTAGAAGAATCTGAAAAAGCTTTAGTATTGGTCATTTTGTTTCCTCTGCAAAATGGCTAAAAATCTTCCCTTTTAAATATAACAAATTTTCCTTTTGCTTCATTCTCACAAACTCCCTGCAAGCAATATTAACAGCCTTGCTTTTCTTTCTCTGTCCTGTAATTCTCAACAACTCATCAAGTAAGTCTTTCTCCATTGAAACCGTAAATCTCAAAATGTTCTTTTTGGTGTCCATGTTTTGTGTCCTTTTAAAATTTCATTTTTTCATAACACTATAAATATACTCTAAAAAGATGCATTTATCAAGTAGATTTTTCACCAAATTGATAGGTCAGTTTTGTGATTTACAAAATGACCCCATATTGTAATTACAAACCCGCCGATAGAGGTAAGGGAAGAAGTCAATAAGCGGTCAAAGGAAAAGAAGAATTAGAGAAAAAACTTGATGAAATAAGGCTAAAAATAAGGAGAAAAGAAAGCACGGTCATTGATTTTGAAATAATAAAGAAAGGATTTGAAGGATTTTATAAGGTTTATCCCTCACTTGAACCAAAGGAAAGGCAGGCACTGGCAAGGCTTTTTATAAAAGAGGTAAGAATTTTAAATGATAAGGTAGATGTTGAATTTCTTGAGTTTCCAGAACTTGCCCATCAAGACCCTGTCCAGATTTTGAAAGAGCCGTCAATTAGGGGAGCCATTTAGGGAAGAACCAAACTTTATTATTCCAATAATTTTACCCAACACAACCCATAAATGTAAGAAAAAGAATCTCAGGTAAGAGAGGATTTACCCCCACCTACCCCGCAGTCTCCACCAGAGGCGGACAAGTCGGTGCTCGGACTTCAGCCAGCCTTCGGCTGTCCTCCACAACGCCCTTTGTGTGCCTGCTTCCCTGATAGGCTTTCTCAGCCTATGCTTTGGCAAAACCAAGAGAGAAAAGGAATTTATCTTATCTATTCCCACCCACCACCCTTAATCTTAATATATTTGTTTCAAAACAATCTTGGTCTCAAT
>JAGGSF010000087.1 GCA_021159235.1 Deltaproteobacteria bacterium
ATGAACAGACGTACTCATCAGGACTGATTGAGATATATAAAAGTGCGGGATACGAAAATCTCATTATGGACTGGGACAATGCCACTAAATTCAATCACTACCCAAACCACTATAAATATAGGCCCAAGGTGGTAGTTGGTGCAGGTAACGCCAAGATGAACCTCATTTGGAATAATACTATTGCCTTTCAAAAGTTTCAGCGATTTGTTCATGGACTGTTGTCATTTAACGAATATATCCAATATCTGAATTCTCATTACTCAGCGGAGGAGGACAGGGCGTTTTTACTGTATGGAAATGATTTGGAGATTTTTGATTACAGACCTGGTCACGGATATTCAACAAGTAGCCCCTTCAAAGAATTTAGTCGTATACGTGAGTTATTTGATTACTTTGAGAAAAATTCTTTCATAGAGTTAATAACACCTGAGCAAGTAGTCAGAAAGTTTAAACCGGAAATAGAAGTGAAACTTGAATCTTCGGAGTATCCCATAATAACAAAAAAACAGGATAAGTATAATGTGACGCGGTGGGCAGTATGCGGCAGAGAAAACAGCAAGATAAATACTCAATGCTACAAACTGTTTAATAGATTGCAGGACATAGAATTTCTAAATGGGATTGTTCAAAAAAAAGTTGATGAATCCGAGATTTATAATCTCTGGCTGGAATTAACAAACCTCTGGAGTAGTGATTTTAGAACACACACAACAGATGAAAAATATATGAAATTCAGAAATAGGTTGGGTGCTGCTTTGGAGTTGAGCGAGAAAATTTTTAAGCATCTTATTAGTCAGGTGCCGATTGAAGATGATTTCGTGTTGATTAATCCAAACGACTTCGATTGGAATGACCCGTTCGAATTTACATTACAGTTTGAACATGGGAGGTTTAAAGGTGATTTGGTAATTCTTTTAGATGGTCAGGAAGTTAAAACGCAACAGGAGGAAACTGAGTTTTATCGCGATGGTAGCATTAGAGCAACAAAAATAGTAATTAACCCATATATGAAATCACATTCCATTGCGCATGGTAAGGTAAGCGTTAAAGAGAGCCTAAATAAAAATCATGTGTATATTGACACTGAACAGGATATAATTAAAACATCAGAAGTAAAACTGGCATTATCGGCACTTCGAGGCGGGACAATAAGGGAATTGGCTTTTCCCAAAATTTCTGATAAACACCTTATAGGAGAATTAAGTCACGGATATTTTGATGATATAAGTTATTCACCTGATTGGTACTCTGGACACGTGATTGTCTATGATCGTTCAGGTAAAAAATTTACTGATTTAACAAGTACTGAGATAATATATCCGGATATAGAGAAATGTCCTATCCGGGTGCCTGTGAGATGCAAGATAAATATGCCTATTGGCACATTATGGAAAACATACTATGTCTATGTGGATAAACCGATGGTGGATTTGGTATATCGTTTTAACCTGAGTAACCTTTTCCCACTTTCCTTTAGACTGGGAATTGCTACAATTAACCCCCAGTGCTTTAACATGGATCGTCTGAGGTACTCAACTATTAATGGTGGTACAATCCCAGAGGTATTTTATCTGAAAGGAAAGACTGTTCGGCAGGATAACCCAGTAAGCCTTGGCGTTTCAACACACCACTGCCTGGGTGCTACAGAGGGTTGGGTAGATATAAGTGACAATGAAAAAGGGATAGCGATTATAACTGAAAAGTCACAGTTGTATTCTGTTCCTCTGTTGCATTACGAAGAAATTAAGAACTCATTTTTCTTGCGAGTGTACACGTCTATCGGTGAGATGGATGATACGACCGAGAGCTTTTTGAAGGGGCATAATACAATATCTGTTAGTTATTTAGGGCATAAGAATGATTTAGAAGGAGTGGGGAAGCGGAATTTGATTATCAATGTTAAAAGACGATAATCAAAGAAATGATGACAAAAACGGGATTGTTCTTCATCTCTGACTATCGGGACGTGAGTTGCAAGCCGGGAAGAGACCCTGCATACTGGATACTGAAGGAACTGGACAAAAACGATAAGTTCAAGGTTTACAGCACGGCAAATAAAGTTGTAGATAGCAGTTGCTTTAAAAATATTGAATTTCTAACGCTTAATTACAAAGGCGACATCCAAATTCAAAAACCAGGGTATAATTATCGCATTTATAAGGCTTATAAGAAAGTCAAGGATGAGGTGAAAATAATCCATCACTGCGAGAAGTTTCAGGTTGGTAAAGGGTATAACTTGATTCCTATATTATCCGATACCGAGGATAAAGCATTGATAATAGGTCCAATAGAGGTCCCCCATGAAATTTTTGAAGACGACTTTTTAGTTGATTCGAGAGGTTTAGAGAAAGTTTTCAAGAAGTTTATTTA
>JAGGSF010000107.1 GCA_021159235.1 Deltaproteobacteria bacterium
TGCTTTAAAGTGGACATTTAAATCCTCCTCGTATAATATGTTTAGGTAAATACATTTAGTTGTTCTTTGAAAACTTAACTTTAAAATCCGACAATTCCCATCAAGCTGTCGTTGATGTCTTGCTTCACCTTGCTCATATTCAGCTTAAAATGAATCCCATTTAAAAAGAGGTGAATTTGCTGTCAGCGGACAGGTAAAATAACTCCTTAGGGGACGGCAACTTTTACGAGTTGGGATATTTGAAAAAAAGCGGGATTCCTTTATACTCCTGTTTAAATCTACATAAGAGAAAAAACAGGAGGGAACCCCGCTATGAGTCGTCTTTCTAAGGAGGAGATTATGGGACTGAAGGCACTCAAGAAAAAGAACAAAGGTAAACTGAGTAATTGTGAGATTGCCAGGCTATTTAAGGTCACAGAAGGCACCATACGTTACCATTTGAGAAGAGAAAAAGAAAATGCAGTGGATAAAAGAAAAGATAAACCGATGAAAGCTACCTCTTACGCTCATATTATAGACCATTGGATGAAGAATGGCAAGAATGACCTGCCACCAGCCAGCATTAAGGAACTTTACGAGTACCTGGTAGAGGAATACAACTATAAAGGAAGTTATAAGTCAGTACTTCGTTTTGTCAGAAAACAGTATCCACCTCCTCAAATTCGTCCCCGACGAAGAGTCGAACTTCCTTCAGGCTGTGCTGCTCAGGTTGACTGGGTGGAAAATGTCAGGGTACCTATAGGCAAAAAGGAGTGTATTCTCAATGCTTTTGTGATGACCTTATCTTTCTCCCGGGGTACTGCTGTTATCTGGTCTTACCGCAAAGATGAGAGCTCCTGGATAAATTGTCATAACAAATCCTTCAGCTTCTTAGGCGGTATTCCTGCCGTGGTAAGACCTGATAATACCAAAACAGCGGTGATAAAAGGACAAGGGCCAAAGGGGAAACTCAACGAGATCTACAAACAGTATGCCAGAGACCTTGGATTCCACATTAATCCTGCCCGAGCAAGATGTGCCACCGATAAGGGGAAGGTGGAGGCTAAGGTAAAACTGGTGAAGAGAAAACTTCTCAGAAAAGGGGTCAATATCCAGAGCCTGGAAGAGTTGCAGCGAGCCTCTGATGAGATACTCACCACAGAGATGATGCGCCTTGTCTGCCCTGCCACAGGAAAAAGTGTGTATGAGAGTATGATTGAAGAGCGAACATCTCTTAGACCTTGCCCTTCTCATTTTCCCGAACCCTTCGATGTGGTAGTTCAACGCAAGGTGGGTATTGACTGTCTTGTTCACTTTGAAGGCCGTTCCTATTCGGTCCCCTTTCAGTATGTGGGGGATTTCGTCCAGGTCAGAGGCTGCGTAGGAGAAGTGCAGATATACAAAAATGGCAAACTCATTGCTACCCATTCCCGCAAGACCAAAAAGCTCCTTATTATAGATCAGTCCCATTATGAGGGAAAGCCAACTGAAAAGGTTACTTCTCCCCAAATGTTAGGAAAAGTAACCAAAACTCTCTTGGGATGCTTTGATGTTCCTGTAGAAAAAAGAGCTATCAGAGTTTATGAGAAGCTATGTGAGGTGACGAAATGAATACTCTCACCCTTGATACCACAAAAAAGAAACTGGAGAAGATCGGTTTAAGATACACCGCGGATAATCTCTCCTCTCTCCTGGAAGAGGCAGTGAAGGAGGATATGAGTCTGCACAGTTTTTTGGATAGTATTCTCACTCAGGAAATTGAAAGGCAGGAAGAAGAAAGGATCAGTATGTACCTTAAACTATCCTCCCTTCCTCCAGGAAAAACATTGGAGAACTTTGACTTTTCCTTTCAGCCAAGTATCTCCAAAAGAAAAGTAGAGACCCTGGCTACCTGTGAGTACCTGAGACGCTACGAGAATATCATCTTTCTTGGACCTCCTGGGGTAGGAAAAACCCATCTTGCCGCAGCACTGGGAGTTAAAGCCATTCAATGTGGGTACAGGGTCCTTTTTAAAAGACTTGATGATCTTATGGATATGCTCAAAGAAGATGCCGAATCACCTACTATCAGAAGGCGAAGGAGAAGGTACTACCGAGCCCATCTTGTCATCATTGACGAGGTGGGGTTCCAGCCTCTCTCGATGAAGGAGGCAAATTTTTTCTTTCGCTTTATCTCAACACTCTACGAGAGATCATCTATCATTATTACCACCAACAGGAGCTTCCGAGAGTGGCCGGAAGTTTTTGCCGGAAATGAGGTGATCACCGTTGCTATTTTGGACAGGCTCCTGCATCACTCCCATGTGATTAACGTAAGGGGCAAAAGCTGGAGATT
>JAGGSF010000037.1 GCA_021159235.1 Deltaproteobacteria bacterium
TCTATAGACTGTGTTATTCCTCCGTTTATAATCGTCTTCCTTTTTAAAATTTCCGTAGCCTTTTTGCACAATTTTTGCCCAAGATGAGGCATCAAGACGCTGAATATAAACAAGAAATCTAAATACATTATTAGGTAAGTGGATTATCTGCATAGGGTCTCGATTTTGTCCATAATTCGAGAATATATATGCTGTAATTGAGGGGTTTTCATCCGGGAATATTTCTTCATTGTCTATAATTATTTTCTCAACAATATGAAATAAGGCGTTTTCACCGTTCTTATATCCGTCCTGCATACAGCCAGTGTAATTATTGCTCGCAATTTGCTCCTGAATATTTTTAATACCCAACTTTGCCCAATATTTCATCATCTTTGAGGATACTGAATGAAAAAGTAAAAAATATTTTCCAACAGAGTATAAGAATAGTGGTAAAAACTGCACGGCAAAGGTGCAAACAGGACAATATCTTTCTCCTCCTGACGCACCGGGGAAAAAATTAATCAATTTCCCTGAGCCTGTAAGTGGTATTTCATCTCTTTTCCTTGTTGGCAGGGCATCTCTTCTCCCACATGCAATGCAGTTTCCAGAGCTTCCAGCGTAACAAAAGTTGTTTAGTAATTTTCTCAAATATTCTTTTGACTTTGCCTTCTTGTCTTTAATAGAGGGGTTTGAAAACTTGCTATTCCCTGTGAAGATAGAATACAAATTCTTTTGCCAACCTTCGGTCATATATAACTCAACGATTTCATCTATTTTTGTTTCTAAATCCTGCGGATTTAAGGAATAAAAATCTTTCCCATAATATGCTTCAATGGCGTATATCCCCGCATCCACAAATGGATTTCCCGTTAAAACAAAATAAGATTTATCATTCAATTGTTTCCTTTTCTCATTCATTTGATCCTCCTTAGGCCACTATAAACAAATCTGCACAGTTCGTCAATGAAAATCCTTATTTCCACTTAACAAATGGGGGTAAAACCGCTGGGATAAAGTAGGTATTGTTGTAAAAATCAAGTTTTGTTTGTGTAATGATGACATTAAAATCCAGTTTTTGCGCATATTTTTTCCGAAATTACGCATGGAAACAGGAATGCTGACCATTTTTCTAAATTTTACCTCTATTGGTATCAATCTATTGCCATTTTTGATTATAAAATCTACCTCTGATTTGGAGATGGTTCTATAAAAATGTATGTCTTCAGCAAAAATAAAGGCGAAATTAATCGATGTAGTAAACTTGCGATAAATTCGGCAGTTCAATGTAATAAAATCAAGAGAAAAATTACACTTTTATTTCTGCCTGTTATTTGCTTTGTGTTATAACTTCGTATGCCTGTCAAATTTTTCTGTTATTCTACTCAACTTTATAAATGTCTCTGCCATATGTTTTCTCTGACATTTCTTATTACTCCGTATTTGCTCTTTGCCACAAAAAGCTATCCAAGTGAACCATGTTGATGTAAGGATATGTCTTTTTTAGATTTTCTAATACTGCTTGCCATATTTGCTGAATATCCTTTTCAGAAGAGTTTTCTGGAAGAAGTCCCCATTTAGAAGTAATTTTTTTAATTCTACTGTCTACAGGGATGGGTATATTGAATTCGAAATCCCTTATTTCAAACATAAGCAAGCTGATGGCTAAGCATTTCATAGCAAAAACAATGGTTTTTCTGTTGCAGTAATTATTTATAGAAGTTGATTTTGGTTTCATAGTTTCAGCAAGTTCATACCAGATTTTATCCAGGTTTCTGGCAATCTCTTTCAAGGGCGTCTGCCATAATTTCAGTGCAAGTTCGCTATTTAGAAATTTTTCAAGCCGTTTTAGTTTATTTTCATAAAGCCTTTCATTTGCATAAAAGCTTTTGAGTAATCCAATAAAATCGGAAGGTTTGTTTGAAATATCACTTTTATCCATCAGATTTCTTACCAACAAAGGCCAATATTTAATCTCTGCAACACCTTTCAGTTGGTAATCGTTCAATCCTGCCATAACCATAAATACCAAAAACCTATTCGGTCCGTATCTTTCTAATAAAGGTTCCGTTTCTTTCCATTCAGGTTCGTTTTTTACTGCTTTTTCCCAAACATCCCACTTTAGTTTTTTTAATGCCTCACAAACTCTTTCAAAATTGGTTTTGTTTGTCTGTTTCATTGTTTTCCCCTGTATTATTTCGCTTGTTAAGAAACCTTTATTCAAAAATCAATCACAGACTCCGGGTTAATTAAGAAGCGTCTGCAGGACTTTGATGATTTGATCTTTGATCTGATTGAATTCTCCCTCCTTTAGG
>JAGGSF010000011.1 GCA_021159235.1 Deltaproteobacteria bacterium
ATTCTAGGGGGTGACAATTCAGATACGGACTGCATCACAGCGTTCTTGCCAAAGGGATATAGTATAAATTCCACGATCTTGGTAGACCATGAGATTCCCCTGAGAATTAAACTGATAACCCCCACAGCCATGCTAACGGTCCAAAATAGCGAGATGAACCCTAATGGCAATTTCTTTTTCAGCAAATACCGATCTGAGAGCAGATCAACACATCTATATGAGATAACGAGTAATATGCTAAGAATCGGAATGCCTATCGCTAACACTGAGTAAGGAGCTGTCGGATGAGAAATATATGCCTTGGTTAGAATGAGCAAGAAAGTCAGAATGGTCATGGCCCATAGAGAAACTGTCAGCAACCCCATCTTCGTTAATCGATCTTGGCAGATTTGAAAACCGATAATCCTGATTGACTGACAAAACTCGGCTCAAATACAGGATGAAGGCAATCATCAAGCGGGAGAACCACACCTCCAATTCATCCTTTCAACCAACCAAAAGGATAAACTTGAACCCCCAAAAGGGATCAACCCTCTTGAGAAGGCCATAAATCCCTCTCTCTCCTCCCTCCAAAGCTCAATTTGAGCACAGCTCAACCTATCATCCCTTCCATCATCTCCTTGCTGAGGAATATCCCCTTACACCAAAACCTGCACCACCTCAAAAGAGTACTTCAACCTCCTCCTTTGATCCCTCCTGCTGGCCATGGATGGCTCCGGGTCTTCCCCTCCATCCAAATGCAATACCTTGCATAACCTCAAGCCCATGCTTAATGCCCTCTTCACCCACCTCCATCCTATCTTCAGATAACTTAATCCCCTGAACCAGTGAGGATCTACCTCTCTCCTCCTACCTTTCCTTACCACCTCTATCCCCTGGCTGACCAGATACAGCGTGGCCACCCCTATCACCATGCACAGCCTCTCCAATCCCTCCGCCGAATCTATCCGGCTCTCTTCCAGCTTAAAACCATTGGACTTGTCATCCAGGAAGTTCTCCTCTATATCGCTTCTTAGCCCATACTCCCGGAAGGTATCAACTCCTACAGGCTCATCGCTGACAACATACCACTTCTCCTTGGCATCCTTACTCCAGCCGAGAGCAACATGGAGCGGGCCATATTTCTCCTTCGTCAGATATACCTTCCTCAGGAAGATCGCTTGCCCAGGGTCGAGGTGAAATTCATCAGCCGAGAGGCATTTCCCTCTGTAATGCAGCGGGTAAGGCGAGAAAGGCGGGAAAAGCGAGAAACGTAATTCCCTTTCCCGCGTTTCTCGCCTTACCTCCTTTCCCGCGTTTTAAAAGGAAGTTGCACTTTATCCTTATCCTGTAGTGCCAGCCCAACTGCCTCAGATGCTTGAGCAAATTCAAGTCGCAAAACCCTCTATCTGCAAGCAGAACCACCTTCACCTCCTTCGGCACAAGCTTATAAGCTTCATCAACCAACTGCTTGTACACCTGGTAGGAGACTCTGCTGCTCCTATGCGAAAGAACCCTCCAAACAATGGGAACCGCCCTGCCTCTGAAAACCACGCTGATCCTAACAAGGCAATACTCGCCCATGAGCATGCTCGTGTCAAGCGCGAGGTATAGAACTCTTCCTACATCCCACCCTTCCAAGGCCTTCTTTATAAGTGGTCTATACAGTTGGTGAACCTTGATGCGATCGTTATGCAGCCATCTGTGGAATCTTCTCAATGTGCTCTGAGCATACTTTGCTCTGCTTTGCACATGGGCTATCCACTTGGTCAGGTTGATGCTCTCCTCCTGGATCACTCCTACCACCATCCATGCCAATGTGTACATATGCCGCTTATCCAGCCAATTTTGATGTTGACTTAGAATCCCGACTATTGTATTATAGAGCCTGGATTTGATTCTCATGGTGTAACCTCCTTCTCTTTTAGTTTGGTTTGTTTTTGGGAGGTTATACCATGATTTCTGCCTCATGGCAATACCAATCTCAGACTTTTGTCAGTCAACCAGAAGAGGGAAATAAAGAAGATGTGATATTGAGACGGATAGCGTTGAAGCGGATTCAGGAGCTTGAATCGCTTACACAGACCACTCCTCAAAAGCGGCCTAGAGAAGCTCCATCTGAGCAAGTTCCTCCCAGCAAATCAAAAGAACAGCACCTATTCCGAAAAAGGACCCACATCCGCCGTTGATCGTTCACAGTCTACCGTTTAGCGGGTCTTGTCTTATCTCAGCTCTCCTATAGCTTTCCTAAGGGCCGCCTGAGCGATCTTATAGTCGTAGTATGCCCGAACCCTGTTC
>JAGGSF010000014.1 GCA_021159235.1 Deltaproteobacteria bacterium
GTCTGTGCTCTATCCCAGGGACAACCATTTTCTCCTCTCAGTCTTTCTACTATTTCTATAAATTCTACGAATGCCTTTGCTATTCTATCTTTCTTGAATGTATCCATTTTCAAATCCCAAATCAAAAAATGTTTCTTTTACTTCTTTCCATTCTTCTTTTGTGATCTTTCTGTTCATCTCAGGGAATTCACCTGTCCTGTAAGCAGGAAAATATTGACTCATCAAAGAAATGCAGGTCTTTTTTGACAGATTTTTTCTTATCCAGTAAAGTATTTTTTTAACCTGAGAGGTGAGAGAAGGCAAAACCAATATCCTTATTAAAAGTCCTTTATGTGCAATATTTTTTTTCATTTTCAGATCTCCAACCTGCTTATGCATCTTCTTTAATGCCTTTTTTGCTACATCCGGATAATCAAAGGCATTGGAATACCTTTTTGCCACACTACCATTGAAATATCTGAAATCTGCCAGATAGATGTCCACAAGACCATCCAGAAGGTCAATAACCTCTTCTTTGTCATAAGAAGAGGTATTGTAAACGATGGGGATACGTAGTCCTCTTTTACGAGAGAGGAATATTGCCTCTGCTGCATTGTGGACAACGTGGGAGGGGGTAACAAAATTTATATTGTGCGCACCACTTTCTTGAAGGTGGAGCATGGTATCCACCAATTCATCTACTGTAATCTCCCTTCCTGTATTTCTCAATTGAGAGAGGGGATAGTTCTGGCAATAGATACAGGACATATTGCAACCTACAAAGAATATGGTGCCAGAACCATTTACACCGGATATGGGTGGCTCTTCTCCTAAATGCAGGGTTGCACTGGCTACCACAGGATTCCATCCCAGGCCGCAGAAACCTTTTTCTCCGTCTTCTCTGTTTGTTTTACATTCTCTGGGACAAAGGATGCATGTCTTTGCCATATTCTTCAGTTTTTCAATCTTTTCTCTCATCAATGAAACCTATTTTTTCTAAATAATCCTTTATCCCCCGCACTATATCGTAACGAGCGGAGAAATTTAATTCTCGTCTTGTCTTTTCCATGTCTGCCAATGTTTTGCACTGGTAAAATCTTTCATAGGGATTGTCAATGTATACTGTTTTTTTGTTTCCGTGTAAGAATCTGTTTAAAATTTCCACAATTTCATTGAATGTAGTTTTTTTACCCGTGCCTACATTGAATATTCCCCTTGCATTTGATTTCATGGCTGCAATATTCGCTTCTACCACATCAAAAACATAGATAAAATCTCTAAACTGCTCACCGTATTTGAATAACTTAGGATTTTTCCCTTCCTTTATCTGACGGGCGAGTTGCAGTATCATACTGGATGCCTTGTTCTTATGTTCCTCATGTGGACCATAAACATTGAAATACCTCAGACCTATAATATCTGCTCCTTTCTCTATTTCTCTCAGGGCGATTAAATCCATCATGTATTTAGAAAATGCATAGGCATTTAGGGGTTTTGCCTTCTGCTCTTCTTTCATAGGCACTTCCCCTTTTCCGTATACACCTGCGCTACTGGCGTAGATAAGTTTGGCTTTGTTCTCTTTGCAAAAAATTAATATCTTCTTGAAACCTTCTATGTTGTTTCTCAACATCTCTCTATCATCTTTAAAAGTGGTATCGGTATTGGATGCCTCGTGAAAAACCACATCTATCCTTTTGTTAATGTTTATCTCTTCTTCGGATACATCTAATTTGATCACCTCTCCTTTAAACCCCTTTAAATTGTCAGGATTTGCAGAAGCAAAATTATCTACCACGCAAACTTGAGCCAAATCCTGTAGCCTTAAAGCTAATTGAGAGCCGATAAACCCTGCTCCACCTGTAATTAAAACATTCATTTTCCCTCCCATTCAACAGGATGTTCAGATTATACCATATCTGCATAATAAAAGAAAAATAGTTGCTTATATGATAAGGTGCATTTTTAAGAGGTGATACCTTGACAAATCTGTTATAGCTGAATATATATAACGATAAGTCTTCAGTGTTTGCAGATATTCTCAGAAAAACTTTAAGTGTATAGTGTAAAAATTCTTCAAGAGGAGGTGCTTTCTATGGGGAAGATAAAAGTTGCAATTGCAGGTATTGGTAACTGCGCCAGTGCATTGGTTCAGGGCATTGAGTATTATAAAGACAAGGGCAGTGAAGATGCAATTGGGTTGATGCACTGGGAAATCGGTGGTTATAAGCCATATGATATTGAGGTGGTGGCAGCCTTTGATATTGATGAGAGAAAAGTGGGAAGGGATATTTCAGAAGC
>JAGGSF010000010.1 GCA_021159235.1 Deltaproteobacteria bacterium
CAACATAGACGAGATAGGGCTGTTGAACTCATCGCCATTGTTCTGGGTCATCGCGGTTGACTCGGTAGCCACGTTACTGCTATCACCACTGGTCATAGCGATGGCAAGAAAAGAGCGGATTAGCATGAATGGACAGGGTTTATTGAAAGTGGGGCTATTCGGGGGTTTGACTTCCATCTCACAGATGACCGCTATCTCGCTCACGCTCGTTGCATACGTGATTGCAGTGAAGCGAACGAGTGCGATAATGGGTGTTATCTTCGGCTATTCGATTTTTAAGGAATCGCGTATAAAGGAACGGTTGTGTGGTGTCATGGTGATGATTGCGGGCGTTTTGTTCATTACACTATTTCAATGAGGAATGGATACCTTCCGATATATGATATTTCTAAAGTCCCGCAAGAGCTAAGTTTCGCCCAAAGCTCTTCTTTTCGTAAAGATTCGTCAAAAGGTCAAAGGATGATAGGCATGCACTTGAGCGTGGCTGAGAAAATTCAGAGGCGTGTCAAAACACTATCCTGGCAAGTACATCGCCAGTATATCATCTGCGGTAGAGCTTTAAAGCCGATGGTGTATGACGGTTGGGGATGTTACGAACCATTGTTTTCAGCCACACCAAAAGAAGTAATTTCCTTTTGCTTGTTCATTAAATTTTTAAGGCTTCTTATTGTAGATATAACTTCAAGTTTTTCTCTTGTTCCAAACTCGCCTCTGGCATGCGCTACGGGGTCTCTTACATCTTTTAAGATATTCAATCTTGCTAATAACCTCTCTTTATCACTAAATATTTTTGAGAAAATATTTGTCCAATTCTCTTTCTCGGTTAATATGAATTGATAATGCTGGAAACCCAAACAGTCTAAAGGTCTCACTATTCGTCCTTTCCTCTCTTCCTTCCTTGCCAATTTTTCGCATTTACCTCTGATGTCCTTATCTATTCCCTTTTCCCACCACTCGTCTCCATAATATTTTCTCAGTTCTCTACCGATAAAATCTCTCAAATCCTTTTCAAAAGCAGTTATTAAACTATAACACTCTAAGCGTGCATCCTCAATCTCTTTTTCGTTCGGTTCTTTAGATACAATACCTAAACCGGTCTTGAGACCTTCCCTAACCTGTGGGACAAATCCACCCGTAATCTTGCGGGTTATCGAAAAATGAACCTTGGCAACATTTAAAAGAGTATCAACACCGTAATCTTTCACGAATTGTTTACCAAACTCTACTACATTCGAGGAGCCCTTTGGGAATACCAAACCATAACTTTCACCCATCTCTCTTAATTTATAAATAAACTTATCTCGTGCTAATATCGAGGCTGTGGCAACAGCTAAATCCCGCTCAGCTCCTGGCACTTGAATTAACTCGATTTCTCTTCCTTTTCTCATTAAGGCATTTTCAATGTAACTTTGGTCTCCGAACTGATCGGCGATTGCCACTTTGCAGTCCCTTCCATTGCTCAATAAATTTTCTATCGCTCTTGCATGTCCCCATCCCAGAATCCTATTCTGATTACCCAATTTCTTGTATAAAAGATTGTATTTTATGGGTGAAATCCAGACGACTTCATATTTTTCTTTGTTTAAAATACTCCTGATTTTAAAAGCCATATTTGAAATACTCGTCTCACTAAGTGTTTTAGAATCTCTGACGCCAATTTTGGATAATTCCTTTTCCTCATCTTCCGTGATTAAAACTCCCGCAATTACTAAAGGTCCAAAGTAATCACCTTTCCCAACTTCATCTGTGCCTATTCTGGCGCCTGAGGCATCTATAGGAGGATATTTCTTTTCTTTTTTCTTCACCTCCACAGCGCCTATTGATAACAGAAAAGCTTCTATTTCTCGAATTCGCTCTTTGTTGCTCCCGCCAAAAACGACTTTGCCACTGTTATAGAGGTTAACGACAACATTGTCCCCCCTTGCTAAAAATTCCTGATATGGTCGAGTTTCAAATGAGAAACATTTTTTCTCTAAATATTCCCTCAGTTTATCCTTTTGCTCTCGCGTCAACTGGAGTGTCATACAGCTACCTTTCTACACAATATATCGCATTTTAAATACTTTTATCTTCGTTCACGCTTGCATGTGACATTTGGCAGATATCTGAAGTCCAGCCGTCAGGCGAGGAGGGCATAAGCCGAAGCCTGGTGCTCTGTTATACGCCGTGTCGCCCATTTTTATCATACATCTATGAATATTACTTTTATAGG
>JAGGSF010000118.1 GCA_021159235.1 Deltaproteobacteria bacterium
TTTAAGGATTGTTCTCAAAAGAAAAAACCCCCATTTGGTTGCTACCAAAACATCGTATATAGCGGTCATACTTTCTCTATATTCTTTTCTCTTTACAAATCAAAGCCCCGACCGTACCACCCCGCATTAAAATGCGGGGCATCCTTGGCGGTTGCTATAGCTTCATAGCCTCCCTTGATCTATGTTTAATCTTTCCCATTTACTTTTAAGTTCATCTTCTATTTTTTCTATATCTTGTACAAACTCTCTATTCTTTTGAAAAAACTCTACTGTATCATTTTCGTTTCCAAAATAATCGCTATACCTTCCTATCAAAATATCAACATCTTTTTCGATGATTTCTTTCATCTTATCTTTTAATGCCTTATTCTCATTCCATTTTGAATACTCGCTAAAAGAACGACACAATCTTGAAACTAATGGCTCCTTCCTCTTTCTAAGAAATACTGGCCCGCAATCAAAAGCACACATAGAATATTTATCCCATTGTGTAACCAATGTAAGGCGATTTCTGTCCATGTTTTCCTTTGCGATAGATAAAGCACAATTTGCTTTTTCATCCCATTCTTCTCTCTTAGCCATGAACTCACTATATTCACAACCGTTCAAATGTGATAAATCCTGTTCACGCCCATTATCTTCAGATAAAGGGTCTAATCCTATTCTCAATGAACAAATAACGACTTCTCTCAAATTACTTATTCCTATTTGATCCATTTTGCTAATTTTAATTAGATTCATTAAATCAGAATAACCATTTTCTTTCTCCGAAATATCAACTATCAGCTCATGAATGGATGTTTTTACCAACACATATTCACAGAAAATTTGAAACCATTTATCTGATTTGCGTATTTCTTCTTTAATAAGGCGATTTGCTTCGTACAACTCTTTAACCTCTCTACTCTCCAATGGATCAATTCCTTTTATTAATAGTCCAGTCTGTGTATTCCCATTGCGTCCACCCTTGTAAATGGAGCCTTTCAAATAAACAAGAAAAGCTCTTCCATAATCAGAATGCAAAATCTTAGCTTTATTAATCTCATCTGGGGATTCAGAGCCGATTAATTTAGATATCGCCTTCTTATTAATTGGTCCTTTGAAACAATCTCTAAGGTATTGGAGTTTAACAAGATTTGATAGATATTCGAGTTTTACAATATTATTTAAAGCTAATTCGTCCATCACTTTCTCCATTTTAGTTTCACCTTTCGCTATTTCATTCCCTTTTGTCCGTATTTTGAACATTTTATACCCGAACGCTCTGGCTTCTCAAATGCCATCTTGTCTATTCGATGTTGTCGTCACCAGTCGTATTCCCAGCCTCGGCAATCATAGCCAAGTCTTTGAATCTTTCGATATTCCATTTCGACTTCTTTCGCAGTTGTGGGTCTATCTTCTAGCCAAGCAGCAATTTCGTTGAGATTAAAGCAGCGTGCGTTCTCAAGCTCATTTTCCTTCATCCATTCGTTATCACTGCAATCTAGAATGACCTCAGTTTTCAGTATCAAGCCCCAGTTTGCACTGTCAAGTTCCCAGACCCACTGAGGCACAGAATTCATCTGCCAGTCTGTGTCGTAGAGCCAATCTGATGTATCATTGTAAACGTTCTTCGCTAACGGCAACCGAGCTTCCAAAACTTCAATATCACCTTCAAGAATCGGTGTCTTTAAGAGTTTGACGATACGATTCGTGTCACTTACAAAGCGATCGGTGTCGCCCTGTGTCCATCTTATTCCGGATACTGTCTCAGGCACTGTCGGTTCAGTAGTCGATGTTTCAGGCGGCTGAATCGAAGCAAGAATACCAACAATAAAACAAAAAATGACGAGCCCAAGTAGTGCCTTGCCTTTGTTGTGCCACACCCAAACTAAAGGGTTCTCGCCAATTTCTTTCAAGTCTTTCTTTACTCCCATTTTTTTCTTTTCACTCTCCTTTTGGTTTCCTTCTAGCCCGCACTTACGCACGGGGCCCGTGACTTACTACACCTTATACATTTATCCTTATGGAATAAAAAGTTTTTCGGTCACTTCGGTCACTTCACTCCGAGACTCACTAAATCTAAACCGAAATAGACGCCTTTGAACGTTCTCTGCTGAGCAACATGAGCAACTGCTCCCTGAACATATTCGCTTCTACACTCGTTCGCTTCCTCGGTCTCGGTATATCAATATCGAGGCACTTGATAAGGCTACC
>JAGGSF010000032.1 GCA_021159235.1 Deltaproteobacteria bacterium
CAAAGACTTCTCCGTTTGCGGACATCTTTGAAACAAGGAAAGTAGGATATGAATACTGGTAGTCAGATGGAATACCTGATACGGCTTGACGGCAAAAATAAAGCAGTATAAATAAAATCCTATGATTGCACCTACAGTTGCCTACATCAATATAGACAACCTGATCCACAATTACCGTCTGGTAGAAAAACTGACGAAAGGGGCATCTATTATACCCATTGTGAAAGCGGATGCTTACAATCACGGTTGTATAGAGGTAAGTCGCATCCTGTCTTCCTTTTCTTCTCTTGCATATCTGGGTGTTGCACACACCCAGGAAGGTAAAATCTTAAGGGAAAACGATATTAAAAAACCCATTCTTGTTTTGTCCTGCATATTGGATGATGATCTCCGCATTATATATGAATATGATTTTACTCCTGTTTTATACAGTCTTTCGCTGATAGAAAAATTGGCAAACTTTGCGAAATGGAAAGGAAAAAGGATAAATACCCATATAAAGATAGATACGGGAATGAACAGACTGGGAATCAGCTATAAGGATGCACAGAAAATTTATGAAACACTCAAGGAATACAGGGATTTTTTAAATGTAGAGGGAATAATGTCTCACTTCTGCTGTTCGGATAGTGACGATGAGTTTACATCACTTCAGTTGAAGAGATTTAACGATGTTGTTTCATTTTTAGAAGGTAATGGCCTTTATTTTAAGTACAAGCACATTGCCAACAGTGCGGCAATATTAAAATTTCCACAGGCATATTTGAACTGCACAAGACCAGGTATTATCCTCTACGGCTATGTGCCTGAGAAAAACATATCCAATCCGGGTTTCAAGCCTGTGCTCTCCATAAAATCACACATAATCCATATCCATGATTTATGCCCGGGAGAAGGAGTAAGCTACAACAGGACATTCATCACCAAGAAAAAAAGAAAAATAGGTGTAATTGCTACAGGATACGCAGATGGTTTCCGGAGAATGCTTTCCAATAACTTTTATGTATTGATTAAAGGAAAAAAATCCCCCATAATCGGTAACGTATGTATGGATATGGTTATGTGTGATCTAACACATATAGATGCAGAGGTAGGCGATGAGGCAACGGTGCTGGGAAAAGATGGGGAAAGAGAGATAGATGCCTGGATGCTCGCTTCAAAGATGAATACCATCCCCTATGAGATCCTAACCAGTATAGGAAAAAGAGTGTATCGGGTTTATGTAAGGAAATGATTACTTTCTTTTGTGCAATTGGTCATGAAATACTCTACTTCATACAACAAACAGGTAAACTGTTCATTCTTCTTTTAAGATCTTTATCAAATGTAATAAAACCACCGTTAAGAATAAAACAAACTGTGGAACAGATGCATTCAGTAGGAGTGAATGCCACCTTTGTGGTTGCTCTTACCTCACTGTTTGCAGGTATGGTAGAAGCTCTGGAGATATATTATGGATTTCATAAGTTTGGAGCAGAAAATATGATAGGCTATACTGTTGCAGTTACCTTAGGAAGAGAGGTATCACCTGTTCTTGCTGCTTTAATGGTTGCAGCTCGCAGTGTCTCAGCCATGGCCGCAGAAATAGGCACTATGAAAGTAACAGAGCAAATCGATGCATTGAGGTCAATGGCGGTAGACCCTATACACTACTTAGCCACACCCCGTATTGTAGCCACAACCATAATGACTCCCGTTCTCGTTATTCTATCCAACATTGCAGGAAACATCGGAGGATACTTTGTGAGTACAGATGTTTTTGGTATAAACTCAGTCGCCTATATAAAAAATATACAGATTTACCTGACCATGCATGATTTAACCTATGGACTTATAAAAGGTGCGGTGTTCGGCTTACTCATATCCACCATCGGTTGCTTTATGGGTTTTGAAACCACAGGAGGGGCAAAAGGTGTGGGCAAGTCTACGACCAAAGCGGTGGTGGTAGCCTGTGTGGTTATATTGATTACTGATTACTTTTTAACCGCTATCATGTAAGATGATTAGAATAGAAAATTTATGTAAGAGTTTTAAACAACAAAAAGTATTGGAAAACTTGAATATTTCAATCTATAAAGGTAAAGTAACGGTAATATTGGGAATGAGTGGAATAGGT
>JAGGSF010000104.1 GCA_021159235.1 Deltaproteobacteria bacterium
ACGTTATGGACAGTTGCGGGTTATTTTGCACAAAAGGTTTCTGCCTCTGAAATGCCGGATATATCCGGTGGTCCCGGACCAAAATATCAGGATGGAGATTACCAAATAAATAATAATGTAGATCCGTATAATTATGGAACAGGTGGTTGGGCATGGTGTGCAAAGAGTTTTGTTATCTACATAACCGATGGTGAACCATGTGGAGACGATAACCTTCCTACTGAATTAAAGAATTACGCCGCTGATCACGGAGGGTATAGCTATAGCGGGGATCTACCCTCTTGCTATGCAGGTGGCAATAATGCATGGATAGAGGATGTTGCTTTATATGTGCATACAAATGATTTAAGGAATGATTTAGAAGGCAAACAGACATTGACTATCTATCCTGTATTTGCCTTTGGGAGTGGTTCTGAGTTGCTTAAAGATGCCGCAATAAATGGTGGTTTCATAGACAAAAACGATAATAATAAACCAGATTTACAGAGCGAATGGGATGAAGATGGAAATGGTGTGCCCGATAACTATTTTGAAGCAGAAGATGGTGCTGAATTAGAGGCTGCCCTTGAAAAAGCCCTCACCGATATTCTCCGCCGGGTTTCCTCTGGAACTGCAGCTTCCATTTTAGCTGCAAGTGAAAAGAGTGGAGCAAATATTCTGCAGGCTATATTTTATCCGAAAAAATACTTTGAAAACGGCACAGAAGCAGACTGGATAGGAAAACTGCAAAATCTGTGGTTCTATTTGGGACCTTTTATGCGGAACATAAGAGAAGACAGTGGTAACACCAACTGTTCAACAGGTGATAAGTGCTTTAATCTGAGTGAGGATAAGGTAGTAGAGTTTTACTTTGACAATTCTACCAATGAAACAAAGGTTAATATATGCACAGATACAAATGGTAATGGAAGAATTGATGAAGATGAGAATGCAACCTGTGAGGTTGAGTTATTAGAAGATATAAATCCCATCTGGGAAGCTGGAAAGGTTTTATGGAAAGCATCGCCCACTTATAGGGAAATCTTTACCTGGCTGGATAACACTACATATGAGAAAATCAGTTTTACACCAGGTAATGCTGATGAGTTTAAAGATTACCTGGATGCCTCAAATTCCACCGAGGCTTCAGATATCATAAAATACATCAGAGGAGAAGACATATCAGGAAAACGCTCCAGGACAGTTACAATGGATTCCCATACTCATGTCTGGAAATTGGGAGATATTGTCTATTCCACACCAAAGGTAATCTCCTCTGTTCCATTAAATACATACTGGGAAAATTACCGTGACACCAGTTATTATAATTTCAATTATGATTCCAACGGCAATTCCAAACATGCTGATAGAGGTATGGTGTTTGTAGGTGCAAACGATGGTATGCTTCATGCCTTTAGATTGGGTAAATTGAGTTTTCCAGGCGGAAATGTTCTGGCAAAACTGACAAAACCCGATAATGGTGATTTTGGTAGTGAAGCCTGGGCATTCATACCTAAGAATGCTTTACCCTATCTAAAATATTACATGGATCCATCTTACTGTCACCTTTACTATGTGGACCTAACACCCTATGTCTTTGACGCAAGTATAGGTGATCCAAATGATGAAAACTTATATGGACAACCAGCGGATGAAAAAACTGCTAAAAGTTGGCGAACTATACTTATAGGTGGTATGAATTTTGGCGGGGCATGCGGAGGAAATGCCACTGGAGCTGTCCATCCACCATCTTTATCATCGCCTGCAACGGGGGTGGGAAAATCTTCCTACTTTGCAATGGATGTAACAAATCCAGAAAATCCACAGATTATGTGGGAATTTACAGACAATAACACGGCTTTCACCACCACAGGACCTGCAATAATACACATCCCATACAAAGATAATAATGGAGAGGACGATAATTCAAAAAATGGTTACTGGTATGTGGTTTTTGCCTCTGGCCCTGATAACTATGACGGAACAGTTCATCAGCCACTGTATCTATATGTTCTGGATTTAAAGACAGGAACATTGAAAAGAAAAATTCAGTTAAGTGGAAAGGAAGACTCTGTGTTAGGGAATATCAATGCCTTCGCAGGTAGATTTTTTGAATCTCAAGCGGATTTGGGAA
>JAGGSF010000028.1 GCA_021159235.1 Deltaproteobacteria bacterium
TTCATTTCTCTTTAAATCTTCTTTATTTCCAATTATATTTACAACTAAATTGGCAATGGCAGGTGCAGCGGTCAATCCTGGTGATTCAATGCCGATTATATTTATGAGCCCAGGAACGGTGTTACTTTCCTCTATTACAAAGTCTCTAAAATCTCCACTGGTTTGGGTAAGTTTTGGTCTTATACCAGAATAGGTGCGAATAATGGGAAGTTTTTTCAATTCAGGCACCATTTTAAATGCCTCTTCTTTTATTTTATCCAAGAATTGCTTGGTGTTTTCCAGTCCATAATCACCTATGAATTCAGCAGAAGGCCCAATGAGAATATTACCATCTACGGTAGGAGTAATGTGAACGCCCAAACTCATGCCATCTTCTGGTGGAATGGGATAAATCATCCTGCTTATAATCTTTTCATCATCCTTGTCTGTAACTAAATATTCTCCTCTGCAGGGAAAAATCTTGTAGTTTTTGTCGCCAGCAAGGTGTGATATCTTGTCTGAAAAAAGTCCCGCCGCATTGATGAGCCATCTGGAGTAAAAAACACCTTTATTGGTACGGATGAAAAATTCCCTTTCTTTTTTTATGTCTATCACCTCATGATTTAAGAAAAACTCTACACCGTTTTTTAGAGCATTTTCTGCCAGAGCGATGGTGAACAGATAAGGGGAGATTACGGCAGTTTCCTTTGAAAATAAGGCATATTTAGCCTTAACCTTCGGCTCAAGATGTGAAATCTGTTTTTCGGTGATAATTTCCAGTCCAATACATCCATTTTTATCACCATTCTCCTTCAACCTTTTTAATTCTTTCAAGCCATATTTATCATTGGATATTACCAGTTTACCAATCTTTTTATAAGGGAAGTTGAGTTCAGTTGCAAGTTTTGGAATTGCGGAGAAGCCTTCAACATTTGTTTTAGCCTTTAGAGTTCCATTGGGCACATAAAATCCTGCATGAACAACACCGCTGTTACCTTTGCTGATGCCCTCCGAGACATCCGTGTTTTTCTCCAAGATTCCTATTTTTAACCTGTATCTGGACAGTTCTCGCCCACAGGCACAACCTATAACACCCGCTCCGATGATTATTACATCATAAGGATTTTCACACACAGCACCATTGTATATTTGTCGGCTTTTTAAATCAAGTTACAGGCTCTACAACCGGTGCAGATAAGCATTTAAGAGGTTAAATTCTGGTATATTATCACATGTTAAGCACATATGGAAAACATCTGTAAGATGTGCTATATTCAGTAAAAAAGGAGAGTTTTATGGTTATTTCTATTGGACATAGTCCTGATGCGGATGATGCATTTATGTTTTATGCTTTAAGCAAGCGTAAAATAAAAGTAGATTTTGCATATACAGAAATATTAGATGATATTCAGACCTTGAATGAAATGGCGTTGAGAAGAGTCTTGGATGTATCTGCCATTTCCCTGGCAATTTATCCGCTTGTAAATCATGATTACATCATCATGCGTTCCGGAGCGAGTATAGGAATGGGATATGGTCCCATTATAGTGGCAAAGAAAGACAACTTTGAGATAAGGAGTATTGCCGTTCCTGGAAAATTCACATCTGCCTTTCTTGCCTTACGCATGTTTTTAGACAAGGATGTAAATTTTGTCTTCTGTCCGTTTGATAAAATTATGAAAAAGGTTCTATCAGATGAAGTGGATGCAGGTCTGATTATACATGAAGGACAGATTACATACAGAGACCTGGGTCTGGCGAAGATTGTAGATCTGGGTGAATGGTGGTATGAAAATCACAGCTTACCTTTGCCGCTGGGAGTGAATGTGATGAAAAAGATGGATAGAAAGATAATGAATGAGATACTGGACGCTATGACGAGAAGTTTGGATTATGCATTTACACATAAAGAAGAGGCATTAAGGTATGCCATGAAATTTTCACCTGATATGGAAAGAGAAAAGGTAGAGAAGTTTGTAGATATGTATGTAAACGATTTTACGGTAGATATGGGTCCGGATGGATATAGGGCATGTCAGTTCTTCCTGGATGAAGCTTACAGAAATGGACTTATAGATAAAAAAGTACCCATAGAAAT
>JAGGSF010000052.1 GCA_021159235.1 Deltaproteobacteria bacterium
GGCTTATTCTTCTGGGAAATGTAAAGAGTATACAATCAGCAGAGTCTATGTTCGTTGTATAAGTGGCATATACAAGTGATAGGGTTATTAAAATAATAGATAGGAATAATATTCTTTCCATTTTTAGCCTCCTTAAATTAAAGAGGGGGCCCCGCTTAATACGGGGCCCCCCTAACGACCATCACTTGATAAGAATTACTGTACCCTTTGATTCTCCACTACTGTATCTGAACCTGTAAATATATGTTCCAGATGCAACAGGATGACCGTTATTGTCTGTTCCATCCCATTCAACTCTACCATTACCATAATCAACATTTCCTTTGTATAGGCTCTTAACTAACCTACCATATATATCGTAAATATCAAATTCGGCGTAGCATTTCTCAAATACATAATAGTAGAAAGTTGTTTTGGTATTGAATGGATTCGGATAAGGAACTACAAGAGGCTTTGGCAGCAGCGAAATTTTTGCTCCAATTTTAGGAGAACCAGAAGATGTATCGGATGTGTCGGGCGGTGGTGGAAGTGAAGTGTCAACATCAACTGAATCGTAGGGCGGAAGGATTATCTCTGTATCTGGTTCTACAGATGTTGTGTGGGGTATTTCTGAAGGACCACCATGAAAATAATAATAACAGCTAAGGTCTAAGTGAGCATTGTTTCTTTCATCTGGTGTTGATCCTGGATAGTCACGAATAAAAGTTATATATCCTTCATATGGTTTAAGAACTCTTGGACTAATCTCTTGCCAATTACAAAGGTACTTATTCCAATAATAAGTCCTCCATGTGGGCCACCATGTTCCTATATCGGGTTCATCATCCGGCTCTCCCAAATACCAATCAAAAGGAACTTCACATATAACAGTACCTATTGGGTACCATCTTCTATGGCCCCAGCCAGTATGTGGTCTGCGACGTACATCAGGTTGAAGGTCCAAATATCTTTGCTCAAGTATTGGCCACCCTTTCACATATTCTGTAGTTCGCGTGACTGCTAATATGAAAAATGAGAATCTCCTTATAAGATCAGCGAAATCATCAGTTAGAGGAGTTGTAATCGGATAAGAATCCCAAGAATCTGTATGGGGATTATATATCCATACATTGCTTCCTACATATCCCGTGAAAATATAGGTTAAATCCGGAAAAACTGTATTATCTATTCTTAATGGTATTGACCTGTACCAAAGACAACAAGTAGAACTAAGGTATTTATCTTCAAAGTATGTCTTTTCGCCATAATCTATAGACATATAATATATAACGCCTGTGAAAGAATGGCGGGTATTAGTAACTGTTAATTCTAAGGTATTAGTAGCGCCATCGCGTAACAGTCCCATCATCCTGTCGTTAAAATCTATACGATGAAGATATTCAAAACCAGAAACTGACCCTATATGTGTTCCATTTATATAAATATCACATTCATCATCAACTGAAAGCCAAATTGTAGCTCTTGAAAATTTCCAGTCTGCACCCAATGCAGGGAGATCAAAATCCTTCCTGAAAGTGTAACTTCCCAACCAGCTAACTCTACCTGTTGGTGACACGCTAATCCATTGCGCACCGTCTCTGTGAATTATTTTACTCCAACAAACAGGGTCAATAAATCCTCTAATTGTATTTCCCCAAACTGTGTATGTTCCAGGATAAGGCGGTGCAGGATTTGAAGGAACCACGAAAGTAGTGTATGGTGGTGACACAGATTCACTTCCATCGCTAACTATCCTTATTGTTGTTTGACTTAAGCAAATGCTAAACAAAATAAGTATAATTAATGAAAGGTTTTTCACTTTTTCCCCTCCGTTAAATAATTAATATTCTTTCTACAATCTTTACCACTCAACGGAGGCTCACAGGCGGGCTCCTCCCCCCCCCTAAACCGACACTTCCTTTAAAAATCCTTAGCATTCTTTCACCAATTAAAATTTTAGGAACAAAATAAAACATGTCAAGGGAAAATTGTGTGTTTAACGAAAAAATTAGTTGACAGGTTTTTGGAAATTTTTATAA
>JAGGSF010000005.1 GCA_021159235.1 Deltaproteobacteria bacterium
GAGGCATATTCCACAAGCATCTGCATCATAGCCGGAACAGAGTTCCAGATCGTAATGTGATTTTCGTTCATCAAATCCAGCCAGTGTGCAGGGTCTCTCCTTCCACTTTCTTCTGGTAGAACAACTGTCCCACCTGCTGCCAGAGTCCCAAAAATATCATAAACCGAAAGGTCAAAGCTCAGTCTTGAAAGAGCCAAAACCTTATCTTCAGGACCTACACCAAAACGCCTGTTTATATCCAGAATCGTATTTACCGCACCCCTATGATCTATCATTACCCCTTTGGGAAGACCTGTAGAACCGGATGTATATATGACATAAGCTAAATCATCGGGTTTTTGTTTTATATCCAGAGGAACAACCCTTTCAGGTTTTATTTTATCCACAGAGAATCGCTTGATACCTTCGGGCCATTCGAGTTTTTCATCAAGCCATGACTGGGTAAGAACTAAACTAACTTCACCATCCTTCAGAAGATGCCATAATCTTTCCCTGGGAGTTGCAGAATCTATAGGAAGATAGGCAGCTCCAGACTGAAGAATCCCAAGTGCAGCTACTATCTGCTCCCAGTTCTTTTCCATCACTATCGCCACAAGCTTGTTGGGCTCGGCACCATTTTCCCTTAAGAGTTTTCCTATCTGATTGGAACGGTTAAACAGCTCCTTATAGCTTAAGGTGCGTGCTGAAGAGACCACTGCTGGTTGCTTTGGTCTTTTCGAAACCTGTGCCGCAAACAGGGTGTGAAGCATCTCAGGAGATACCGGCATGTCCGTGGCATTAACCGATACCCGTCTTTCTTGCTGATGGATTGGAAGAAGCTCAGGGGTCTTTTTATCCCACTCACCATCATCCACAGCAAGATGCTTCAGGAAAGAGATATAGGCGTTGAACATATCATCCAGAAGACCCTCAGGAAAAAGCTCCTCCACTGCATCCCATGTAAGTAACAAGTTCCCATCTTGCTCATAGACCTGATGGTCCAACCAGACCTGAGGGGTCTGGGAAATGGAATAAGCCACTTTTATAGGTATATCTTTGGGAAGGCTAAGCGCTTCACCTTCAGTGTAAGAAAGCGCACTGGTAAACACAACAGGCAAAACTGCCTTTCGAGGTGTTCCACGCATGCGAGCCATCTCACGTATGACATTGCTTCCCTCGAAATAGGGATGATCGATATCCTGCCACAGCTGCCTTTGCAGTCGCTGAGCCCTTATTACAAAACCTTCAGAAGGAGAATTTATTACCTTCAAGGGAATCAAAGAGGTAAAATCTCCCACTACATTATTAACCTGAGGATGGAGTGGAAAACGATTGAATAGAGTTATATTGATGGTCATGTCAGGATTCTTACTCCACAATCTCAGCACCTCAGAATAGGCTGATAAAAGCACACCGGATGGGGTAAGTTGATTCCTCTTCGCTTTTTCCTTTAGTCTCTCCCACAGTTCAACAGGTAGGACAGCTTCCCTTCGCTTGAACTTGGGTTTCTTGATAGAATCGGGATTAACGGCAAGAGGTAGCTCGGGAGCAGGTGGAAAATCGGGTAGGCGTTTTAACCAGTATTCTCTATCACGATTATACAATGGCAAATCTCTGATCTTTTGCTTAGCTATTACATAATCCCTGAATGAGATTTTTAGGGGTTCAAGTTGAGCATCAGAATTCTGGTAAAGCTGATACCACTCATCGAAAATTACAAAACCACTCCAGACATCTGCAATTAAGGCATCGATGCTGATATGGAGTATAACGCGTTGCTCATTAATGCGAGAAGCCCGAATATCGAAAAGGGGCCAGGTATCGGCAGGAAGCACCTGATGTGACATCTCATCCCGAACCACATGCAGACATTCCTCGGCATCCTGTCTATTGCGTAAGTCATAGACCTTAAACTCATAAAAAGGAACAGTTTTAAGAATCTGCTGTGTTCCATCTGCTCGGATTACCCCCCGTAACATATCATGACGCTCTATGAGTTTTTGCCAAGCATAATTGAG
>JAGGSF010000070.1 GCA_021159235.1 Deltaproteobacteria bacterium
GTATATATTTACTTAAATCCCTGTTATCTACAATATTAGAGAGCTTTTTCTCCACATACTGGGCATCTATAACTATATCCTTTTTACCGCTGGATGGTGTATTGAAGGATATATCTTCCAACAATTTTTCTAAAATCGTATGTAATCTTCTCGCTCCTATGTTTTCTGATTTCTCATTTACCTCTGCCGCAAACTCTGCTATCTTCTCTATCGCATCCTCTTTAAAAGAAAGTCTTACGCCATCTACCTTTAAAAGTTCCACATACTGTTTTATCAATGCGTTTTCTGGTTCTGTTAATATCCTTACAAAGTCCTCCTTTTTTAACGGTTTGAGTTCCACCCGAATAGGAAACCTGCCCTGAAGTTCTGGAATGAGATCAGAGGGCTTAGCCTGATGAAAACTTCCTGCAGCAATAAATAGAATATGATCCGTGTGCACTGCGCCACATCTCGTGTTCACCACACTTCCCTCTACAATAGGGAGAATATCTCTCTGGACACCTTCCCGAGAAATATCCGGTCCAGCACCTCCCGTTTTACCTGCAATTTTATCTATCTCATCGATGAATATAATACCCCTTTCCTCCACTCTCCTCTTAGCCTCTTCTAATATTTTATCATTGTCAACTAACCGCTGTGCCTCTTCTTCCTTAAGTATTTCCCTTGCCACCTTCACCTTCACCTTTTTCTTCTTCTTCCTCTTCGGGAAAAAATTCCCCAGCATATCCTTAATATTGGCATCCAGCTCCTCTAAATTTGGGGTGAAGATCTCTACCATTGGAATAGGACCGGTAGAAGGAGAGCTGTTAACATAAATTTCCACAGTTTTTTCATCCAGCTCTCCCTTACGAAGCTTATCTCTAAACTTTTCCCTGGTATTTCTTATTTTCTCTCTTTCTCCCACCCCCTGAGAAGCATCCGTTTCCAGAGGAGGGATAAGTGCATCCAAGATTCTTTCTTCTGCTGCCTGTTCCGCTTCCTTTTCCACCCTTTTAAATTCTTCTTTTCTTACCATTTCCATGCCTACTCTTGCCAGATCCCTTACCATGGACTCCACATCTCTGCCTACATATCCCACCTCTGTAAACTTAGATGCTTCTACTTTCACAAATGGCGCATTCACCAGTTTTGCAATGCGTCGGGCAATCTCCGTTTTGCCTGTACCGGTAGGACCAATCATGAGAATATTTTTAGGAGTAACTTCCTCCTTTATCTCCGGAGATAAAAGCTGCCTGCGGTAGTGTGTTCTTAAAGCAATAGCTATCGCTTTCTTTGCTTCATCCTGTCCAACAATATATTTATCCAGGTATTGAACAATTTCACGAGGTGTAAGATTCTTCATTTATCCTCCAGTACATCTACAATGATATTTCCATTGGTGTAAACACAGATGGAAGATGCAATTTTCACAGCTTCTACAGCAATACTCCTCGCATCTAAATCCGTGTATTTAATCAGCGCTCGTGCTGCAGCTAAAGCATAAGGCCCGCCTGAACCAATACCGCATAAGTTGTCATCAGGAATTACCACATCTCCCGCTCCAGAGATGAGATACATATTATCTCTATCAGCGGCAATCATCACCGCTTCCAATCTCCTCAAAACTTTATCCGTTCTCCAGTCTTTGGCCAACTCCACTGCTGCTCGAGTAAGATTACCAGAAAACTCAGCCAGCTTACTATCCAGACGAGAAAACAATGTAAATGCATCCGCTGTAGAACCCGCAAATCCTACCAGGACTCTATCATTGTATAGCCTTCTTATCTTCCTGGCTCCTGCCTTCACCACACAATTCCCCATCGTTACCTGCCCATCGCAAGCAATGGCTGTCTTCCCACCCTTTTTGACCGCAACAACTGTTGTGCTTTTCATATGTTGGAATTTACCTTTCCGGATGTTGTTCTTACAAGTAATGGTTTGGCCTTTTTTTCAATACAATCACCATTTA
>JAGGSF010000060.1 GCA_021159235.1 Deltaproteobacteria bacterium
GATGTATTTTGCAGGATACTTGAGGAAAAGAGGTTTAATCTGTCATTGTTTACCAATGAAGAATGCTAAAGTACTCATTATATTTCGTTGCTGGGCTGTATTTGCAGTTTACGGTGGATTGGGAATTATTGAGGAATTTACCTGCTGAGATTAAGAGATCTTCCTGCCTGTTTTGAATCCCGGTTTCGGGGAAAATCCCAGCAGATGCGTAGATGCGTCCTATGTCCGAAGTTCTGCGTTCAACGTTGCTTTAAACAAAATAGACCAGACAAACCAAACAAACCAAAGTAACCAAATACACCAAACAAACCAAATAAACTAAACGAACCAAAGTAACCAAACACACCAGATAGATCCAACTGACCAAACAGACGAGATAGACGAAAAGGACGAAACAGACGAGATAGACGTTTTTCAGGGCAGCCCTGAAATTTCCTGTTGGGTAAATTTTAAAAGTGCACTATTTTGTCCAATTTTAATTTTAAAAGTGCACTAAATTTAGATCGGAATTTTTAACATGATAGACATCGGTAAGGATATCTTTATACCAAATTCTTATCTCTGCTACACCTTCTTTTTCATCAGGATAAATGCGAAGTTCAACCTCCTCTCTTAAAGGTGCTTTGTGCACCTTTAACTTGATATTACTTATGGAGATTTTATGATAGGCATCTACTTTTCTTTTCATCCTAAGGCAGAAAATATCCTTTGTTGATTTATAGGGAGAAGGAACTGTAAAGTCTCTAAATAAGGACCTTTTCTCCCTTTTTGCTCTTTGAAACCGAATAGCGGGTACCTCCCCAGTTGTTGAGTGAACCTGGCGGTAGTTATACCTTTCTACCTCTTGTTCAAGGACCTTTTGCGCCTCATCAATTGTTTTTATCTTATCTCTTGCACAGGTTCTAACTACTCTATCCTGCATCCACTGGTAAGGCCTTTCTATTTTCCCTTTTGCCTGAGGTGATAGAGCATAGGTTACATCAACATTTAAGTCACTAAGTACCATTTTCCATTGGGTGTCTACATCATCTGTTTGAAGATAATGACGTCTCCATATACTATCCCTTCCCTGAACAAAACGAAAGATAGAGTGAGAGTCTACATAATATTTAAAAGGAACACCATAGGTAAGAAAGACATACTCTAAGGCAAGGATATGCTGCCAGGTTGTCTCCTTTTCTACAAATTTATAGTAAAGGATAAATCTACTATAATCATCAAGGCTTGTTATAAGATACCATTTACACTCTGCATAAGGTGAGAACTTGTGATAAGATGAATCATGCTGAATAAGTTGTCCGATATACTCTGTTTGGATTTCTCTATCATGAGATTTTTTATTTCTCCTCCTCTTTTTATAAAAACCCATCTTCTTTGCTCTTTTAATGATGGTAGGATGATACTTCCTGTTTATACTTTTCTTTTAACTGGTCTTTTATGTAGCTGTAGTTATAATAATTCACGGGAATTTCTTCATTATCAATGAGCTCTTTTTCTTTTCTAAGTTCTGCAGTTATGTTTTTCTCTACCTCGGTCGGTATCTTTCTTGTTGGCTTTTTCCTTTTGTACTCAATGGAGAATCCATCAGGGCTTTCCCTGTATTCTTGAAGAAGATGGAAAAACCTCCTTTTTGTAATTTGCAATATCTCCAAGATGTAGGGAAGTTTTTTCTTATTATCAAGATACTGCTGTAGAAACATTTTTACCTCTTCGGTTGAGAATCTTTTGTGCAGTTGTTTGGCCATACTATCCTCCTTTGTATAATTTTTTTAGGAAGATAATATGGAAGATTCTATTCTCCAGACAAGGATGTAAGAGGTGAAATTTTAAAGTTTAAATCACTATAAAATAAGTGAAATTTTAAAATTTAATTGACACAACTGGAGGCGTGGGGTTGACAA
>JAGGSF010000086.1 GCA_021159235.1 Deltaproteobacteria bacterium
AGATGAAGGTGACAGAACTGATTGATCAGATACAGTGGAGGGAGAGCTCACGAAGAGAGTTTGAATATGGCAGGGTCAATGCGGATAGCCCCACTTTTGGGGAAGTGACACTGCTTTTGTTCGAGGAAGAGGGGAAGATACGGTATCTGATAACAAGGAGGAATCTGATATCTGCAGTAAGGATCATAGTGGCATACAAGCTTAGGTGGTGGATAGAGGAGTTGTTCAAGATACTCAAGAGTTGTCTGAAGATAGAGAAGTTTGGCTTGATCAAGGAGAGAGAGGTGTATGGTCATATCTGCCTGAGGATGATTTGCTTCATGGTGGTCTGTTTCTGTGCAAGGAGGATCTGCAGGGAGACGATACAGAAGCTTGTGAGGAAGTTGAAGAGGTATTGGTTCGAGTGGTTCCCGGAGATACTTAATTTTTCTACATTTTCACGCCCTTCTTCGGAGGAAGCCGCATGAGATGAGGAGAAAACCAATGGTGGGAAATGTCAGAATATTTTGTGTAAAATTAGAGGATGAGGAAACAGGAGGTGTGATATGATCCTCAAGGACAGAGAATCAATAAGAGAGTTCCTCAAGGAGAACGGGATAAGAGATTTGGTTGGCCTTCAACAGGTCATCAAGCAGATGACAGGAGTTCTGATAGAGGAGATACTTGAGGCAGAAAGAGATGAATTCCTGGGGTACCACAGATATCAACGGAAGGATGAAAAGAACGGAAACAGCAGAAACGGATACTCACAAAAGAGAGTCCGCTCCTCCTTTGCGTTATTGCGTTACTTACGTTCGTTGCGTTTAATATCTTTAACGCTATAACGCAATAAACGTAGAACGCAAAGGGTATGACGGTCAGGGAGATACAGGATCACCTTCAGCAGATATACGGGATGGATCTTTCACCTCAGAGCATAAGCAACATCACAGACAGGATACTACCGGTGATAGAGGAATGGAGGAACAGGCCTCTGCAGGAGATATACACCATGCTCTTCATAGACGGGATACAGTATAAGGTGAGAGAAGATGGAGGTATAAAGAGCAAGACTCTCTACAGCGTGATAGGGATAAACCTTGAAGGGAAGAAGGAGATACTGGGGCTTTGGATAATGGAGAGGGAAGATGCAAAGGGATGGCTGAGAGTGCTAGGAGATTTGAAAAACAGGGGAGTCAAAGAGATACTGATCATCACATCAGACGATCTGCCTGGAGTGGAGGAGGCGATAAGGGCGGTGTATCCGGATGCTGAATATCAGGGGTGCGTTGTTCATCTGATCCGCAACAGTCTGAAGTATGTCTCCTACAAGGACAGGAAGGAGTTCATCCGTGATATGAAAGAGATCTATAAGGCTCCCAATGAGGAGGGGGCATTGGCCGCTCTGCAGAGGCTGGAGGAGAAATGGACAGAGAAGTATCCTCTTGCAGTGAAGGTATGGCAGAGAGGGTTTGAAAGGATAAGGAGGATGTACAGGTTCACTCCGGAGATAAGGCGTCTTATATGAAGGTGACGGGCAACAGGAGGGTGTTTCCGAATGATGAGTCAGTGATAAAGCTTGTGGGGCTTGTGAGCATGCAGATAGAGAGGAGGTGGGCCAAAAGTAGGGTGAGGAGTTGGAACATGATACTGGCACAGCTTGCCATTCATTTTCAGGATAGGCTGGAGGGGTATCTGTGGAATGGAAGAGAATTTACACAAAAAACTTGACAGACCCGTTTCTGGGGCCGAACAGGAAACCGAGATGATAAAAATAACGAAGGAATCGCAGTGCGCGGGGGAACCTGCGATTCCTCCGTCCGGGTCAAATCCACAGGAAGAATTTAGGTTACCTATATTATCACATATAGTTGTTAAATAGGCTTGAAAAAAGTATT
>JAGGSF010000108.1 GCA_021159235.1 Deltaproteobacteria bacterium
CAGGACTTCTCAAAAGTTCATGGGGCGTGAGATGAGGAAAATCTAGGCAGCATAAGGGTTTTTGAGCAAATTCGCGATAGATTAGAGCGCGAATTCCCTTTGAATCACTTACACCCTCGACTTTTGCAGTAACTCTACTGGTAAAAGAGACTGATATAAGATAACATAAGTGAGCAAATCATTCCAGGAGGCCTTTTATGATACCGATAGTTAAATTTCCCACAATCGTTCAACACTATGCACACTGGTTTGAACCTGTCTTCTCCCCCAAAGCGCTGATCCAGTTCAAGCGATACCTCAGCGGCTTGATCCTTTCACACAACAAAACGGTAGATGGGATCAATAAGATAGTTGTTGTGGAAAGCAGAAACCAATCCTCCCTCAATAGGCTTCTGAGAGAGAGCCCTTTTTCGGGGGAGGATCTAAACAGACAAAGGCTATCCCTTCTTTGGAGTCTGCCGGGCACAAGGATAAAGCCCAAGGGGGTTCTGAGCGTGGATGACACCCTGCTCAAGCACTACGGGAAGAACTTTGAGCAGATCGCCTATCTTTTCGACCACACACAGGGGAGATATGTCTGGGCACACAACCTGGTCAGCCTACATTACAGCGATGATCAGACAGATTACCCGATCTACTATCAGCTTTGGAAGCCTGTGGATCTAGAGAAGCTGGAAGAAGGGCTAAAGGGTTTGGGGATTCCCCTTAGGGAGAGCAAATTCCACCTCAAAGAGAGTGATCCTAAAAAGTGGAGGAACTACCTTCTGGGAGTATGGAGGAGACATCAGGGCAAAGAGGAGGTTGCAGCTCTGTATCAGAGCAAGCTGATGATAGCAAGGAATCTTCTGAGCAAGTGGGTGAGGGAGCATCCGGATTTGAAACTCCCTGTTGTCTTCGACAATTGGTATACTCAGCCTTCCTTCTGTCGATTTTTGGATAGGGATTTAGATCTGCCCTATGTTGGAACCCTCAGCAGAGAAGATAAGGTTGTCCTGAAGGGAGGTGCCATCTCATTAGGTGAATTCTGTCAAAAGCTCAAAGAGGAACATCATAAGGCTTTAAGGGAAGGAGGCAAGCCCGTCTTTCATAAGATAGGAATCAGCTACAAGGGTGATAGGGAGATATACTACAGCTACTGTAGGACACACAGGATTGCTAATTTCGGCAAGCAGAGGTTGGTCATAAATTACAGGGAGGAGGATCTATCAGATTCTCCTTGTATCTACATAAGCAACAGGTTGTATTGGCAATCAGTGGGGATCAGCCGCATTCGCCGTCACCGCTGGCCCGTTGAAGTATATCATGAAGAGGGTAAGGCAGAGGGGTTGGATCAGTATCAGCTACGGGATTTTAGGGCTATATCAAGGCATATAGCTATAGTCGCCGTAGCTTATAGCTTACTGAAGGCGGCTCCTCATGACGATGCTCTCTTACAAAGGCTTCAACGAGAGATCGAGATAGAACTCGATGGCAGCGTGCCTTTTTGGCGTCGAGTGGTGAGAGCGGAGAGCTTATGGGGGTTGGCTTGTTTCATAAGCTGTGGTTTGGCAGAGGGGAGAACTCTGGAGGAAGTGATGGCGCCATTATTGGCGGCTGTTTGTAGGTGATCCCTCAATAGAGTGAGATTTTGATCCTAGCTTTCAGGAGTTGGGGAGGGGAAGGTGCGTCCTTCCTCAGGGAGGGACTGCCAAAGGAGATTTAATGGTTTTTCTGCGTTTTTGGGACTTCTCAGATTACTGCAAAAGTCGAGTTAAAGAAAATTTAATACTTTTTTCAAGCCTATTTAACAACTATATGTGATAATATAGGTAACCTAAA
>JAGGSF010000073.1 GCA_021159235.1 Deltaproteobacteria bacterium
TACACCGTAAAGCTGTGTGAAGATCTGAACATCCAAACCATCAAAAGCAATGAAAGGGCAAAGAAGAGATACATATACAGCAAAGGGAAACTCCATCTTCTCCCCGAAAAACAATTTTTAATACTGCTTAGGGGTCTCATGTCACCATGGGGAAGGCTAAGGTTTTTAGCGGAACCATTGATAAAACAAAGAATAGAGGATGAAACGGTGGCAGAATTTGTAATAAGAAGACTGGGAAAAGAGACACTGATAAAACTCATAGGTCCCTTGGTCTGCGGTATATATGCAGGAAATCCCTGGAAAATGAGCATAAAGAGTGCCTTTCCTAAGGTAAAGGCGTTAGAGGAAAACTATGGAGGACTGATAAAAGGTATGTTCGCCATGAAAAAGAAATCCGCCTCTCCAGAGGGAACGCTTCTGTCCTTTAAAAATGGGTTGGGTGATCTGATAGAAAAACTGAAAGAAAACTTAAGAGAAAATATAGAAACGGAAACAGAGATAAGAGAGATAAGAAAGGAAGGAAAGGATTTTGTGGTTTCCTTCAAGGGCGGAGAATACAGGTCACAGCTCTTATTTTCCTGCTTACCTGCCTATGAGCTGTCAAAGGTGGTGGAAAGATTTGACAAAAAACTGTCTTGTCTCTGTAAGAAGATTCACTACGCTCCCATTCATGTTGTAGCTTTTGGATATAAAAAGGACGAAGTGGACTTTCCATTTGATGGATTTGGATTTCTGTATGCACTGAATTCAATTAAAAGCACCATAGGTATTCTGTGGGATTCCTCCATCTTTCCCCGGGCTCCTGAAGGATATGCTCTGATAAGACTGTTTATGGGAGGAGCAATGAGGGAAAATGTAAAAGGAATGACAAAAGAACAGATAATTCAAGAAGCAATATCCGAGGTAGAGAGAACCATGCATATAAAGACTCCTCCTGCATTTGTAGATGTAACAAGCTTTAATTATGGAATTCCTCAATACAGTATGGAGTACAAAGAAATAATAGATTATGTGGAAAATCTACAGAATATACATAAAGGGTTATACTTCGGAGGAAATGCGCTGAGAGGTGTGGGAATCAACGATTGCAGTTGCTCGGCTTATGAACTGGCGGCTAAGGCTCTGGATGAAATTAAGGTTTTTCGGGACCCTCTGTAAAGAGGTTCTTTATCCTCTGCAGACGCTCTTTCTCCTCATCTATAGCATTTTCAATCTCTTTTACTACACTTTCTATCCTCTCCGATATATTTTCGCTTCTTTCTATAAATCCCTTCAGCTTTTCTACTGCCTTCGATGCAGACTGCACTATATCCTTCACCTTTTCCTTCTTTTTCAAAGAAAGAAACAAAAGTCCCGTTATTCCACCCAGGATAAGCCCTGTCAAAAACCGAGAATTTCTATCCATAAACCCCTCTTCAATTTCCAATTATAACATTTTAACTTTCAATGGCAAGTAGCTAAATTCCTTTTGCCTCGGGATTTTCTTTACCATTCACAACTTTATGCCTGCCTGTGCCATAAGCACCTATCTGTATCGCGGATGCGATTTTTAAATAGTAATCACAAATTTGAGATTTTTACTTGATTTTTTAGAAGTGATTGGTTACATTAAAACTACCCTCTATATAAATTTAATTTGATGTTTCCTTCGTTATGAGTGTTTTCAGTTATATAACTTTTGCAAGGAAATTATAAGAGATTCGTTCTTTAATGTTTATATGCGGTTATTTTTAATTTTAAATTCACGATGATTTAAGAGGTGAGTATGGAATATAGCGAATTGGCTCG
>JAGGSF010000033.1 GCA_021159235.1 Deltaproteobacteria bacterium
ACCTTAAAGGGTAGGTCTTGATAATTTAAGAGAAAAGTGGTAAACTATTTTCAAATACTATAGGAGGAATTAGAATGGATATGACCTACCTTATAAGATTCTTCTTGAAAAACAGGGTAAATCGCTATGTTTTCTCTCTTCTTTCCAAAAAAGGTAAAAATGGAAAAAGTATCCTTGAGGATGTATTTTCTCTTTATACAGGTCAGAATGGAAAAATTCCTCCTCTAAGGAAACTTAAACTTTCTCCCTTTTACCTTTTTTTTGAAATAGGAAGGGTTTTATTTGGACAAACAAAAAATCAGGTAAAAGAGCATCTATCAAGTAGAACCTTCCAGAAGGGAATATCCCTTACAATGAGATCTGTTGCCCACTACGGTTTAACCTATCCCCAGAAGTTCATCGCCCCTCCTGTTGTTGTATGGAACTTCACAAATGTATGTAACCTTCGCTGCAAGCACTGCTATCAAAGTGCAGGGAAAAAACTCCCGGATGAGCTTTCCCTTGAAAAAAGACTTGATGTAATAGACCAGCTTGCATCAGAGGATGTTTTCTCAATTGCCTTCTCAGGAGGAGAGCCCTTAATGGATAAGGATATATGGAAGGTAATTGAGAGGGCAAAGAAAAACTACATGTACATATCAGTTGCAACCAATGGAACCTTAATTACCCCTCAAATTGCAAAAAGACTATCAGATGTTGGTGTAGATTACGTTGAGATAAGTGTGGATAGTGCTGATCCAAAAAAACACGATGAGTTCAGAGGGGTTAAAGGTGCCTGGGAGAGAACAATTTCTGGAATTAAAAATGCAGTTGCACAAAGAACCTATCAGGTAGGACTTGCTCCCACAATTACAAGGATGAACTTTGATGAGCTTGATGATCTTATAGATCTTGCCGTCAAGTTAAAGGTTGATAAGTTCTTTGTCTTTAACTTTATTCCCGTTGGAGAAGGTAAAAACCTGATAGATCTTGATCTTACTCCAGAACAGAGGGAAAAGATGCTAAATACCCTGTATAAAGCTTATGTTGAAAAGGGAATTGTAAGTCTTACAACCTGCCCCCAGTACGCAAGGGTGGCAATGCAAAAAAGCAGGAGCAGTATAACCCCAACTTCCCACTATACTGCAGCAAAGGGAGAAAAGGCACGTCTTTTAGCCGAGTTTATAGGTGGCTGTGGAGTTGGAAGAGCTTACTGTGCAATTCAACCAGATGGCATAATTACCCCTTGTGTTTATATGCCAATTAAGGTTGGTGATTTAAAAAAGCAAACCTTCAGGGAAATCTGGACAACATCACCCATTCTGGAGGATTTAAGATCAAGGGAGGATTTAAAGGAACACTGCGGGGTATGTGAGTTTCGCTCAGCCTGTGGGGGATGCAGAGCAAGAGCGTATGCTTACTTTGGAGACTACAAGGCACCTGATCCTGGTTGCATTAATAACAAGGATGCTTTCCTCCAGCTTGAGGAGGAAAAACCTGCAGAGGTAAAGACCAAATAAATTTAAATGAAAAGAGGTGAGTACAATGTGGCAAAGCTGGGTTAACTTTGGCATTGGTGTATGGGTACTCATCTTTGGCTTTTTCGCTCCTACTGCTCTATGGAAGATCAACCTTATCGTTGCAGGAGCTCTTGCTATAGTATTTGGTCTCTGGGGAGCTTTTTCCAAAAGTTAGATGAAAAATGGGCATTTAAGAAAAACCTGGAGGGAGATACATCTCCCTCCGGTTAAAATAGGGAGGCAGCAAAATGCCCGATATCATCC
>JAGGSF010000050.1 GCA_021159235.1 Deltaproteobacteria bacterium
ACCGTCCGCCGCTTATAGGTCATTTATTGTCATTTGTCGTCATTTATCGTCATTTAAATGACGGCGAAGCCAAATGACATAATGACTACAAATGACAGCTGATCTATGGACGGCGGACAATTGGCCATAGATGCTACACTCAAGGGAAATAAGAGCGTATTTTATATCTATACTTTTGCACTTTTTGGGTTTTCGAAAGATAAGAGTTGCCATCAAACGGTTTCTGTGGGAAAATATAGCCAAACTTTCCATGGAGGTGGAAGATGGCAACGCTAGTTCCAGAAATCCTGCTCGCTTACTTATCCCTCTTCAGGCCGCACTTCACCAAACCGAGCTTCACCTTCTTCAGCAGCTATATCCTGAGCCTGTTGCTGAGCGGCGGCCGGAAAACGATGAGCCGCGTGGCTCACACCTGCTTCTGGGTTGACCGTCACCTTGCCAGTTGGGAACGCTTCCTCTCCCAGAACCGCTGGGATACCACCGCTCTCTTCGGCACGCTGTTGGATACCCTGCATGCCAAACTGGCTGACAGCCTGAAGATCCACGGCGCCTACCTTGCAGTAGTGGACACCCTACTGATAGCCAAAAACGGCCACAAGATGCCCGGCGTTCAATTCTGGAAAGACCACAGCGGCAATGCCGACCGAGGCGAACATCTCAGGGGGCATCACTGGGCCATCCTGGGACTGATCGCCTTCAGCCAGCAGTGGGGACGCTTTCTCTGCTTGCCCTTGTTGATGCAGTTGATCTCCGGTCAACTGAACCCATTCATGTTCGCTGTTGACCCCCAGGGAGTGGCAACCTTAGCTACGATTTGGGACAGTATCTTGCCCCTGATCTTTCAGTTGCATCTATATCTCAACCAGGCAGCCCTCCGAGTGGTAGTGGACGCCTACTTCGCTAAGGCCCCCTTCATTAATCCGCTGCTGAGAAAAGGCATCCACGTCGTTGGCCGTTTGCGCAAGGACAGTGTCGGTTGGGATGATCCCACCCCTGAGCAACGCTCTGACGCCAAACGGGGCCGCAAGTGGAAACTGGCCCAGTTGTTGACCGCCTTGCCTGCCCGGTTGGTCTTGGTGCACTTGTATGGCAAAGTGATCACAGTGCGGGCGGTGTGCCGGGTAGTCTGGTTGCGAGAGGTCAGCCAAAAGGTCAAGGTGGTGGTCGTTGAAGGGCTCGAAGAACCCATCATCTTGTTTTCCACCGACTTGACCCTCTCCATGGCCCAGATAATCGAGATCTTCGGCGCCCGCTTCACCATAGAACTGGCCATTCGAGATTTGAAAGGCCATTTTGGCCTGGCCGATTACCAATGCTACCTGGCTGCGGCCATTCATCGCTTTGTTCACCTGGCTTGCCTGGCCTTCTGTTTGTATCGGCTCCTTCAGTTGGACAAAGCCACTGCTGACTGGTTGCCCCCTGCGCCCAAAGGTGTTTCACCGGCCAGCTTCGCACACCTGCGGCAAGGGCTGCGACGCTATCTCCTCGGCCGCATCTTATCTGCCAAGTCCGGAGAAATCCCGAACTTGGAGGATACTCAATCCGAATTGGAGGCCATCTTGCGGATCGCGGCCTGAAGATTGATGCTTTCGGCTTCCCATTTCGGAGGAAGCTTTATCTTCCGTCCTGGTTTCACCACTTCGATTTTCGGAAAAACCGCGAAAGTATAGGGTATATGGAATGATAGGGATCAAGTTGCTTGGATATCTCCTGATGGAGAGGAT
>JAGGSF010000009.1 GCA_021159235.1 Deltaproteobacteria bacterium
TCTATCTCTCTCTTTGTAAATATCCGGTTTAAAAACCTCTCTCCATACTTTTCTGTAAGCCTTTTTATCCTTTTTATCTCTTCTATATCAATACCGATGGAGAATTCTGGCTTCATTGATCAAATCCTTCATCTCTCTTACTGCCTCTTTCAGTCCAGTGTATATTGAACGGCTGATGATACTATGACCAATGTGCAGTTCCACTATCTCCCGTATGCTGGCTACAGGCTGAACATTGAGGTAGGTAAGTCCATGTCCCGCATGCACCTCCAAACCCATTTTCTCAGCAAATGTAGCGCATCTTTTAATATTCTCCAGCTCTTTTGCTTTTTCCTCTCCTCCTGCATTGGCATATCTGCCAGTATGTATCTCTATTCCATCTGCTCCTATATCTCTTGAAGCCTCAATTTGTTTCTCTTCGGGGTCTATAAATAGATTTACCTTTATGTCTTTTTCTTTTAGTTTTTTTATCACATTATGTATGATTTCCTTTGATCTTATTACATTCAGTCCACCTTCTGTTGTTATCTCTTCCCTCCTTTCAGGCACCAGCGTTGCTTCATAGGGTTTGATATTTAAGGCAAATTCCACGATGTCTTCCAGTATGCTCATCTCCAGATTCAGTGGCACCTTTATTGTTTCCTTTAAGAGTTTTACATCCCTTTCTTTTATATGTCTTCTGTCTTCCCTGAGGTGAACCGTTATACAATCTGCGCCACCCAACTCTGCAAGGATGGCTGCCTGTACAGGATCAGGTTCTACAGTTTTTCTCATTTCTCTTATCGTCGCTATATGATCCAGATTTACTCCCAATTTCATTTTTTCCTCCGGATTTGCTATATTACAATATATTATAATACAGTTTCTGTGAAGTTTAAGTGTAAATTATGTGCTGATGGGAATTGAATCCATTCATTGAAGAATTTAACATTTGCAAAACATGGGAAAATCAAGGGGGGAAATTCCCCCCTTGATTCTAAGCTTTCGGTTTCATAGATGAGATAACAGTGGAAAGTGATACATACATAGCCAGAAGACCACAAACAATACCTTCAATGCCGGTTAGTGTTGCTATTGCTGCGCTTCCCGTAGCATCGCGAATAGCTAACAGGAAGAAGAGAATCCACAGGGTAATAAATACAGCCTGAATACCCCAGGGATGTTTGCTTACAGCCAGTGCTATCCACATGAAGAAGGTAAATATACCCCAGAAAACAAAATAGGCAATTAATGCTCCGGTAGATATATCTCCCCATCCCCAGTGTTTCATGAGCAGTAGAAAAACCAGTGATTCCCAGAACAATCCGTAAGAAGTGAATGCTGTTGCACCAAATAAATTTCCCTTCGTCCAATCTTCAATACCAGCAATGATCTGCGCCAGGCCACCGTAAAAGATACCCATAGCGAGGATCATTGTACCCAAAGGGAAAAGGCCAGCATTGTGCATGTTAAGCAGGACAGTTGTCATACCGAAGCCCATCAACCCTAAAGGCCCTGGATTGGCAGTTTCTGCATTTGCCATGTTTTTTCACCTCCTCTAATAGAAATTTTTAACCACTTCCCCCTTCTTGAGGCTCAGATTTACTAAAGTATAAACCTATAATAAATATTTGTCAAGTATTTATTAAAGTTTGTGATTA
>JAGGSF010000046.1 GCA_021159235.1 Deltaproteobacteria bacterium
CTGTCAACCAAAGTTGACTTTAAATAACGGCGGGATTAGAATGACTTCAAAAAGTGGAGGTGCCAATATGTTTATGCCCAGCTGGCAAGAACTCATTCCTATACTGATCCTAGTTATGATCATCTTTGGAGCAAAGAAATTGCCGGAGATAGGATCATCGTTGGGCAAGGGAATAAAGAGTTTTAAAAAATCAATAAGGGAGATTGACGAAGAAGAGGTAAAGAAAATAAGTAAAAATGAGGAGGTTGAGGCAGAAAAAGTGGAAAAAAAGGACAATAAATGAAAAAAAGATTATACCCCATAGTTAAAGAGGCATCTAAAGAATGGGGGGAGGTGGAATTCAATGTAGAATATAGCAAACAGAAAGAATTCGGTGACCTTGCTACCAATGTGGCTATGGTTTTATCCAAGCAGGTGCACAGATCCCCCTTAGAAATAGGAAGGGCAATTGCTCAAAACTTGAGAAAGAACAGTATGTTCAGCAAGGTAGAGGTGGTAAAACCGGGATTTATAAACCTCTTTTTATCGGATGAAACATATGTAAATATATTCAAAGAGATAGTGCAAAAAGGTGAGGCATTTTTTAAACCAGATGCGCAACCAAAAAGGATACAGATTGAATTTGTCAGTGCAAATCCCACTGGTCCTCTACACGTTGGACATGGAAGAGGGGCAGCGATTGGAGATACGCTTTCTCGCATCCTGTCTTTCTGTGGTCACAGGGTAGAAAAAGAATACTACATAAACGATGCAGGCAACCAAATACAAACCTTAGGTGAATCCGTGTTTTTGCGATACAGAGAACTCTGCGGGGAAAACATTTCATTTCCAGAGTATGGATACAGGGGAGGTTATATAAAAGGTATTGCTCAGAACATCTATCGAAAAGAAGGTAAAAGTCTCTTAAAAAAAGAAGAAAAAGAAGCAATAAAGATATGTGCAGAATATGCATCAAGCACCATAATGGAAGACATAAAAGATGATTTGAAAGAATTTGGCGTTGATTTCACAAATTACTTTCATGAGACTTCTCTTTATCCTGACCAGATTGAAAAGACCATGGATTATCTTAAAAAGAAGAATCTTATCTATTGCAAAGAAGGTGCTCTATGGTTTAGATCCACTGATTTTGGCGATGACAAAGATCGGGTATTGAAGAAAAGTGATGGAAGCTATACCTATTTTGCCAGCGACATAGCCTACCATCAAAACAAATTAAGCCGCAACTACGATGAGCTGATTGATATATGGGGTGCGGATCATCACGGATATGTAAAAAGAATCAAGGCCGCCTTCAACGCACTTTCGCCAGAAAACCGCAAGCTTCATATTATCCTCGTCCAGCTGGTCAACCTCCTCAAAAAAGGAGAGAAAATATCCATGTCCACCAGGGAAGGACAATTTGAAACACTGAAAAAGGTAATGGAAGAGGTAGGGGTAGATGCATGCCGCTTTATGTTTCTGACAAAATCTGCCAATACCCATCTGGATTTTGATATTCAAACAGCCAAGGAACAATCCATGGACAACCCTGTATACTATGTGCAGTATGCGCATGCCAGAATATGTAATATCTTTGAACAGGCAAAGAGAAAAAGGATAAACATTAAAAAGAATATAGACAA
>JAGGSF010000065.1 GCA_021159235.1 Deltaproteobacteria bacterium
CCCTAATAGGTGATGGGTTCTCCAAGAGCTTAAAGGCATTAGTAGTGAGGTAAAGTTGAACACTTCCCCTCTCAAGGGGAGGGAAATTCCAGAGGGGAAGGAGGTAAGCTAAAATGGGAATCCTGAGCGATCAACTCAGGGAAGAAGTGAGGAAGGCTGATGTGGGGGGGTGATAAAGCGAGGGGGAATGTAGCTTCTAATATCTCCCTTCCGGTCTCCTCGGAAGGGAGAGGCGGTGAAATCCAAAGGGGAAGGAGGTGAGCGGGAATGCAGATCATGGGGGAGTATGCAAGGGATCAGGTGAGGAGGAAGGTCTCGCAGTTCATCCTGTCTGAGGCTGGAAGGGTGGGATATCGAAACACCCTTTCCATGGCGGCTCTAGTGACTGCCTCGTCGCTAGCCGCGATGCTTTCAGCACCTCCAAGGTCACACGCTGCTAATTGCGGTGACAGCGCCTGGTGTACCCCTGAATCACCATACTGCTGTGTTTGCGCTAATGACTTCTATTGCTGGGAGAATGAAATAGAAATTACGCATGAGGCGTTATCCCAGAAACCAAGGGTGTTTTCATACACGAAGGGTTGTCTCTTGCCAAGAGCTATCAGCTTTCAGTATAATAGGGGAACCCAAAAACGAAAGAAGGAGGGCCCCATGAGATATTATCAGTATACACCAACAATAGAGGAATTTGCAACCGTCACTGCGGCAGCCATTCTGTTCGGCTGGTGGTTGATGAGAAGAGTCTTCCCTACCTTGCTGAGGGATCTACCGGATTGGGTGGCAAGTGGCATGATCATAAGTATATCAGGAGTGATGAGCCTACCTTATCGGCCTACCATACACAGGATAGCCAAAAGCTTTGGGATAAAGAGCCATGATACACTGGAGAGATGCATGATGCATACAAGCTGGAATGAGGCGATCATCATGGCAGGAATACTCAACTTTTTGCTCACTTCTGTGTGTGGCTCACCTTCCATGGGGCATCTGATCCTGGATGATGTTCTATGCGATAGGAGAGGAGGGAAGAAGCTACCCTATGTCTATAAAGACTATGACTATGTCAACGACAGATACACCCTTGCGATGCGGATAGTGTTTTTGGTATGGAGCAATGGATTGGTCAAGATACCGGTAGGCTTTGCCCTGTGGCATAAGTCCACCTCACGATATCTACTAGAGCATAACCTTCCCTACAAGAGCAAGAACCAGCTTGCAAGGGAACTGATAGAGGAAGCGATAAAAGGAGGGATACCCTTCGATTACATCGCCTTTGATAGTTGGTATTCCTCCAAGGAGAACCTCCGCTTCCTGTTGGAGAGAGGGATAAAGTTTGTCACATCGCTTAGGAGTAACAGGAAGATACGGTTTGTGATCTCACCACAACCGAGAGGCAAGCGAGGGCGTCCTAAGCGATATGACACCCTCAGTTGCAAGGATTTGGCGGAGCGTTTTCCAGTGAGGGTATTCCACAAGTATGGCACCTTAGGAGGGCTAAGAGCCAGAGGATTTGATGTGAACCTGAAAGGGGTTGGAGATTTGAGGCTGGTGATGGTGAGGAATTATACCAATTCTCACCTTGACATGCGGAGCTGTGGAGCAAAGAAAAGGCGAAGAGATCCGC
>JAGGSF010000095.1 GCA_021159235.1 Deltaproteobacteria bacterium
TATTACGGGGAAAGTTAGTCGTATTGTGGATTATGGTGTTTTTATAGAAGTAGATGAGGGAATTGAGGGATTGGTGCATAGAAATGAGCTCTCCTGGGATAAGAAATGGAATAATAATTTTAATGTTGGCGATGAAGTGAAAGCAAAGATATTACATATAGACCCTCAGAAAAGGAGAATTTCGTTGAGTATAAGGCGTGCGATGCCTGAGCCGTGGAGTAGTGTAGATAAGGAGTTTTTAGTAAACAGCGTTGTTGAAGGTATTGTGACAGGGATTACGGACTTTGGTGCGTTTGTTAGATTAAAGGAGGGGGTGGAAGGATTAATCCATGTGAGTGATTTTTCATGGGATACATCGGAGAAACCTCAATTCAAGGTGGGAGATAAGCTTAAAGTGAAGGTTCTTTCGGTGGATAAGGAAAGAAAGCGCATTTCCTTGGGTCTGAAACAGTTAAAATATGACCCATGGGATAGTGTAAACGAGAAATATTCGGTGAATCAACTTGTGAAAGGGAAGGTGGTGAGTGTTAGAGATTTTGGGGCTTTTGTTATGATTGAGAAAGGTATGGAGGGATTGGTTCATGTATCCGAGTTTGGAGGAAAGAATGTTCGTGAAGGAGAAGAGGTGAATATGCGTATTTTGAGGGTAGATAAGGACAAAAGGAAGATTTCACTTTCATTTAGAGTTAATCGGAGTTACAGAAGATAATGGTCAAGCGAATTTTGTTGATCTTAACAGGTCTTTTTGTCTTTTTGTTTATTATTAATGTGGCTGTTTCCTTGTATAAAGGGGGGAAGATAGTAGGCATTATCAAGATTGACGGCGTGATAGATGATTCTTCTACCGAGAGGTGGCTTTCTGTGATAGAAGATGCCCAGAAGGATAAAAGGGTGAAAGCGGTAATAGTGGACATCAACTCTCCTGGCGGCGGCGTCACTTCAAGTTTAAAGCTGTATCTGGCATTGAAGAAATTGAGGCAGGATAAGCCTGTTGTGGCGTTGTTGGAATCTGTTGCTGCTTCTGGCGGTTACCTGGTTGCTTGCGGAGCAGATAAGATTATAGCTTATCCCTCAACCATTACAGGAAGTATCGGGGTTATTTCTGGAAATATCAATGTTGCACAGGCCATGAAGAAATTGGGATTGAAACCCTTCATTGTAAAGAGTGGTAAATATAAGGATGTAGGCTCTCCATTCAGGGAGCAGACGGAGGAGGACAGAAAATCTCTACAGGTTGTAGTCAACAGCATATTTGATGAATTTGTCAATATTGTTTCTGAAAGTAGAAACTTGAATAAAAAATATGTTCTTAAATATGCAGATGGGTCCATATGGACAGGGACCGGTGCCAGGGAGATGGGATTTGTGGATGGTACAGGGGGAATTGAAGAAGCAAAAAAAACGGCTGTGAAACTTTCTGGACTGAAGAGAAAGCCGTCTTTTGTTTATTTAAATAAAAAGATTAATTTTATTGAGAGAATTCTTGAAAGTGTGGTTAATTTCCAATTTTTTTTTGACAATTTTTTTATTTTTTCATTT
>JAGGSF010000092.1 GCA_021159235.1 Deltaproteobacteria bacterium
ATTACGATCTCACCATCTTTCTTTATAGATTCTTTAATATTGAAATATCGGGAGAGTCTTTTCAAGAAATCTTCATCTACCTTTTTTATCAATCTGTGGATGGGCAGGAGTAGAAGACCACCCTTTTCCATTCCCACAAACATCACGGGAATATTTTCGCATCCTGCATGCGGATATGCTTTTTTGATGTTCAAGGCCGTTTCGTACCTGTGATGGCCATCGGCGATTATTACCTTCTTCTTTCCCATTGTAGAACATATAATGTCTGTAATTTCTTCTTGTGTAATCTTCCATATCTTATGTACATCTTGCTCGTAGCAGGCACATAGGTCCGGGTTTCTTTTATCACATAATGATAAGATTTGCTCAATTTCTTTGTCATCCTCATATAAAGCTAAAATGGGCGAAAAGAATGTCTTGGTTTGAGTGATGAGGTTAAATCTATCCATTTTGGGACCGCTCAGTGTAAGCTCATGAGGATAGACATTTTTTCCCCATCCCTCCAGTTTTAATGCCCCTATGAATCCCCTTAACCTCTTCTGTTCTCCTTCCCAGTTAAACACCTGCTCGTATATAAAGATAGCAGGCGTGCTCTCTTTCAATAATATGTTTTTGCGTATCCACTCCCTTAAAAGATCTCTGGCATATCTGTATCTATCTTTTCCTTCGGGAAGTATAACACGGGTGATATTATACTCACTCCGTGCACATAACTGTTTTCTCTTTTCTTCATCTATCACATCATAGGGTGGAGCTACTACTGAATCAAGATTTATCTTCCTACTATATGTAACGGCTTTAAACGGTTTGATTTCTAACATCGTAGACAGGCACAAGTTCTTCTATTTTTGTTTCTTCAGCGTATTTTTTTATCTTGAAGACATTGCTTGAATGTGGGATATTCAACAGTTTGTCACTACACCACCTGCCATCCTCAGGCAAAAAGTGCTCGATCTTTCGCATTTCAGGACATAAAATCATAGCATCTGGTTTGATTTTCTCTTCTAATTTTTCCAACTCTATCGTACCCATTTCCACCCTATTCAACTTATTGTAAATACCATAATGTACATAGGGAAAGGAAGAGGGAACAATAGAAATTACATTTTCCAGGGGCATATTCGCTGCCAACAGATCTAAGGCGTTTATGTTTAATATCATCTTCTTTCTTCCATATAACAGCCCCTTTAAGGTGGCAATACCTACTCTTAGAGATGTATATTTACCAGGACCGGTGGTAATGTAATATCTTTCAAAATCTGTAAAATCTCTTATACTCAGTGTTTTTAATGTTTTGTCTATGATATCGATGAGAATTTTGGAGAAGGTAGAAGGTTTGAACAATAAGCTGTAAATGCAATCACTATCTTCGAACACAGCAATGCTCAAAAATACAGACGATGTATCTATGGCAAAACTTAACATGCGCACATTTTAGCTTATTTTTTTGAATTATCAATGCGCTTTTCATTTGCAATCGATTTTGCAAAGCAAAATTGATTGACAATTTACAAATTTAATGCTAA
>JAGGSF010000004.1 GCA_021159235.1 Deltaproteobacteria bacterium
TCTCATTCTCTAAATCTTCTAATTCTTTCTCTTCTTCTGGTTTTAGATTTCCTTCAATTTGCTTCTTCCAGTAAAGCTCAGCCCAGCGGTCGTAGTTTATGGGTTTTAGGTGTTTTGAGACTGCTTCAAGTAAATATTCTTTTGGTTCTGGATACAAGCCGTCTTCTGCAAATTTTTCTTTGAAGTAGAGTTCGTAAACCAATGAGTCTGCAATCTGGCGGTCGAAAAATTCTATTATCTCTTTGAGTTTTTGCCTTCGCTCTTCTGTGGCGTTGAGGAAGAGGAGGTAGTCGGCAAGGTTTTCGTAATATTTTGGGTTTTTAGGTAAGCGGATGGGGATTTTCTCTATTCTGTGGATTTTGAATTCATATCCTCCACTAATTAATATGCCACTTTTTTTGTAATAATTAAACAAAAAATTGCTATTCAAAAGCAAAAGCAAAATTCTAATGTTATTAATGTTGTAGGAAGCCATATTTACTTTTGCCAGAATATAGAAATTAAATTTATCAAAATAAAATGATGGTATTTGCGCAATTTCTTTCCACACAATTTTGGGTTTTTCAAATTCTGGGTAGTAATCACAAGGTCTTAATTCCCACCAGTAGTCTCCTTGATCTTATCTATTTACTAATCCTTTGCCCCTACCACTCTCTATATTTTTAAACTGTTCAAAATGAGAATATATAGATGGGTAATTCTTTTTAAAAATTCTTTCAGCTTCTTCCAAAGGTGCATTTTTTCCTCTCAAATTTTTGGTAAATCCAGCAGGTATTATAATAATCCACTTCCTATCCCACTCCACATAATACCTTCCAATATCCCTTCCTCTTAAAAGTGGTTTTATAAGTTCTGCACTTTTTGGATATTCTTCTATCAGTCTTTTTCTTGTTTCATCATCAATAACAAATGCTTCGTTAAATCCAGTAGTAATCCCACGATAAATTTTCACATCTAAATATTTCAGTGGTTTTCCAACCTTTTCTATCCAATTTTTAATTTCTTCCGTCCTTTCATCTACAAAATTCCAAACATCATCGCTTAAACTTGATTGTTTGACCTTATACCCTCCTCGTTCAATACTGTCCCAGCTTAAAGGATGAGTATAAAAGATAAGATTACCTCTTTCAGGCTTTTTCTTCTGGATTACATAGACAAAGGTATCAACAGTTGCTCCAACAAAAACCCTAATGCCATTGAAATCAATAACTTTTTTGATTGTAAAGTTCTCTTTCAAAAACCTTCTAATCTTTTTTCCATATTTTGCTCTCAACCATTTATTCGTTATAATGAACGAGTGATAGCCTTTATCTTTGGAAACCCAAATACTTCTCAAGATAAAAAACATAGAAAAGTCAAAAGTATTGTCAAAAGGTTCGTAAATTCTTGAAAGAATTTCTTTATAGTCTATGCCTTCAACAATATGATTTATTCCTTCTTGTCTTACATAAGGTGGATTCCCCACCACCACATCAAACCCACCTCTATCCAGAAACACCTCAGGGAACTCAAAAACCCAGTGGAA
>JAGGSF010000016.1 GCA_021159235.1 Deltaproteobacteria bacterium
ATCTTAATCCGTAGTAATCATAGTAATCGTGAGGCAAAAAAAGAATCTATGCCTTTGACATTCCCTTGACATAGAAACAACAGATGGGTCATATTTGAATGATGATTGTAGATTTTTTAAGAATATTTGTTGCTATTTTTATCATCGTTGATCCCGTTGGTCTTCTACCATTATTTATCGCACTTACTCACAACTACTCTAAGAAACGCATTGAGCGTACCGTTCAGCTTGCCTGTTTAACAGCTGCTTTCGTTTTGATAATCTTTGCCTTTGCGGGCAACATCATACTGGAAATTTTTGGTGTAACCATACCTGCATTCCGCATCGCAGGCGGAATAATCGTATTTATCGTTGCATTAGAGATGCTTCAGGCAAAGAGAACAAGATTGAAAACAACACCGGAAGAAGAAGAAAAGGGTCTTGAACAGGAAGAAGTGGGTATCGTTCCCATAGGCATACCAATGTTAGCAGGTCCAGGTGCCATTACCACCGTCGTTGTTTTTACAAGCAGTTCACAGGAATATACATATATAACGGTAGTTGCAATTATACTCACCCTGCTTTTGACATTCTTCATATTAAAACAGGCCGTTTTCATCCATCGCATCTTAGGGCCTACAGGACTAAATATCTTCACTCGATTGATGGGGCTTATCTTAGCCGTTATATCCATACAGTTTGTTATTGATGGAATAAAAGGATTTCTTCTGTTATCATAAAGTTTGACAAAAAATCCTGTCCTTTCTATTATTCTTTACATGAATGCTTTTCATTACAAAAATGGAGAACTCTTCTGTGAAGATGTAGCGGTTAGAGGAATTGTAGAGAAAACAAAGACGCCGGTTTTCATCTATTCTGAAAATTATATGAAACAGCAATTTTCAGACTTTTCTAAAACATTTCCAGAAAAACATATCACTTGCTTTGCAGTAAAGGCAAACAACAATTTATCACTATTAAAAATACTTTCTAACCTGGGGAGTGGTGCAGATATCGTATCGGGTGGAGAACTTTACATATCAAAAAAGGCAAACATCCCGTCTTCTAAAATTGTCTTTGCCGGTGTAGGAAAAGAGGACTGGGAAATCGAATACGCACTGAGTGAGGATATACTCATGTTCAATGTAGAATCCTTGAGTGAACTAAAGAAGATAAATGAAATTGCCTGTTCAAAGAGGAAAAAAGCGAGGGTTGCTCTGCGCATCAATCCAGATATAGATCCAAAAACGCATCCTCATATTTCTACCGGCTTGAGGAAAAACAAATTTGGTATTCCCTATGATGAGGCATTGGATGTTTACCAGTATGCAAAAAACTTAAGGTGTATAGATGTAGCAGGTATTCACTTCCATATCGGTTCACAACTTACAGATCTTTCCCCTTTAAGAGAAAGCAGCGAAAGGATTTTTCAGCTTGTTTTGAAATTGAAACAAGAGAACATAAACATCAGATATATAGATGTAGGGGGAGGACTGGGTATAAGGTATAGAGATGAAACTGTTCCTTCCTTAGATGAATATAGA
>JAGGSF010000122.1 GCA_021159235.1 Deltaproteobacteria bacterium
TGATTTGCTATGGAATGGAATGGTATGAACTCACCAAAGGGAACCAGTTTGTGTTTGTGGTATTGAAGATAATTTTTTTGAGGAAAGATCTCAATGGCACTGTTGTATATTTTATCGTTTTTTTTAGTTATTGCACCGAAGATTAAGGGTTTTTTTATGGAATATGGGAAATATCCTGTGAATAGGTATGGATATACCGTTTCAGAGCATACAACAAGGTCTGCATTCTTAGCCTTTTCTATTAGGTTAAGGTGGATGTTTATGTTTCTTTTAAATAATTTTTCCTGCCACTTTTCATCCTGTGGTATGTTTCCCTGAACCATACACACATTTACTTTACCTTTTACATCGTTCATCATGAGTTTTCCACCGATAAATAAAGAAACAAGTAAAAACACTCCAGAAAACAGGTAAACAGCTCTTTTCCTGTGTAAAAAGCAGAAAAACAGCACATTTGTTAGGATAACGCAGAAGGACAAAAAATAGGAACCAAAGAAGGAAGACCACTGGACAAATGGTAAAAGATGGATGAGTTTGCTTGTATCCATTATGGGCAGACCGCTGAAGAGATTGTTCTTTATAAACTCAAAAAATATCCATGCAAATGGAGCAAGAAGTATGTTTAGTTTTCTGCAGGTAAGAGAGAATGCCAGGATGTACAACGCATGATATGTAGAGAGCAGAAACAGTAAAATGACGGAAATGACAAATGGGAGGTTTGCATATCTGTAAACAGCCTGGAATACACCAAAGTAGACGAACAGCAAAAATGGCAAAGTGCCGATATATATCCATAGATAATTTTTTTTCGTTTTAGATAAGAATAGAAACAGTGGCACGAAAGAGAAATACACCACTATTGGTGTATAGATGCTTGCTAACAATAGAATAGAAGTGCATAGAGGAAGAAACCACACTTACATTATTACCTAAGGAAACTTTCTGTTCAATAAAATTATTTTTTCTCAGGCAAAAGGTATTTGAGGAATTGATAAGTTGAGGATTTGCGTTTATACTTTGTTTAAATGCTTTAGGAGGAGGAGATAAGAGATGTGTAGAATTACCCAGCTTTCCGTTTTTATTGAGAATAAGAAGGGCAGATTTGCTCATGTGGTGAAACTTTTAGGAGAAGGGGAGGTAAATATTAGAGCGATGTCTTTGGCAGATACGGTGGATTTTGGTATTTTGCGATTTGTGGTGAATAAACCAGATGTGGCATACAGCATTCTTAAAGAAAATGGTTTGGTTGTAAGAAAGGATGAAGTTCTGGCGATGGAGGTGGAAGACAGGCCCGGGGGATTGGCAGAGCTCCTTCAATCTATCACCGAGCAGGATTTGAATGTTGAATACATGTATACATTTAACAATGTGCTGAGTAAAAAGGCTGTGATGATATTTAGATTTGAAGATACAGTAGAAGCAATAGGGAAACTGGAGAAGGCAGGTGTGAAATTGCTTCCTTCAGATTATTTTTGGAGGATATGATGATCTGGGACAG
>JAGGSF010000097.1 GCA_021159235.1 Deltaproteobacteria bacterium
GGTATCATCCACTTGAAGAAAACTTATCCTTGATCGCTGTAAGAAAGCACTACCCCATGTTTGCCACCTAATTCTGGAAACCCGCATGAATAAAGGATAAAATTTTTCATTTGGCACTACAAATTGCCAAAAACCGCTTCAGTTCTTTATTTTATGGATTAAGCTCCTTTATCTCAAGAGAGATATAACCCTTCTTGCATCCTTTCCCCCTCTGGATACAATCCTGCATTTTTCTCCCTTAATGTTAAGACAAGCTATACCAATTGTCTCTGTTGCCCCAATGGCATCTTGAGGGGAAAGATTAATATTTTTCTTCTTTAAGGTTCGCTTTAAGATACATAGAAGGAGCAGGGCAAGATGAGAGATGAATATATGAGCTTTTATTCTTTCATCGGTTCTGTGGTAATTTGGCCTTATCCCGAGGTTATCCTTTAGCTCCCTAAAAAAATCTTCTACTTCAGATAAGTTCTTGTAAGCTGATATTGCATCGTAGGCTGGGATCTTTGGATCATTGGTCAGGAGAATATAGGTCCCCTCAATTTGCTTTTCTTTTAAAAGTTTTTCCTCATCTACAAAAAACTCAAATTTTCCATCTTGAGGAATATGATAGCTAAAGTACCGGTAACCTTTGGTTTTTTGCATTATCTTCTCTACCCGGGCGGCTATTTTGGATGCTTTTTTGAGTCTGCCAGAGGCAACTTGTGAGCTTATTTTCTCAAGAGCTTTTTCGCATCTTTCCATAGCTTTAGCTCGCATTGCTTCCTCATACTCCTTTCTTTCTTTGGATTCCACCACAAAAACTCTTTTTCCATCATCTGTAAAAGTTTCCTGAAACCTGGTATTATCATCTATTCTCTGCCAGGTATCTTTTAACTTTTCAAAATACCTTTCTGTTTTCTTTGACCTTCTTCGGGGATGTCCCAGTATGTAGCGGCAACCTAAGGACTCCAGGAATTTAATGTTTTCCTCACTTACCATGCCCCTGTCTGCAATGAAGATTACCTGGCGGATACCAAAGCGATTGGCTACATCATCTACCACCTTTCTTAAAGTAGCTTTATCTTGAGTATTTCCTTTAAACACATGAGATGCGATGGGGAAACCATCTACCATCACTATCCCCACTACCACTTGAACACATCTTTTCCTCTCATCTCGTGAGTGACCATGACGTTTTAGCTCTCCTGTAGGTTCTCTGAGGGCAAAGTAGGTAGAGGTAAGATCGTAGAAAACTAAATCCACCTTTATGCTGAAAAGATCGCGAAGCTTAAGGTAAATCTCCTTTTCAATCTCCTTTTTATGGGAGAATAAAATATCACCTGCCTTGTACCATTCTTTAAGCTGACCCCAGGCTACCTTTACTCTTTTATCTTCTGTTATTTTATCCTCAGGCAGCCAGTTTGGAAGAACTCTTTTCCCTCGGTAAAAGGCATACATCATCTTTAGCCACCTTGCCATTCCGTGCTCTTGTTTTGGGTCATGCAAG
>JAGGSF010000068.1 GCA_021159235.1 Deltaproteobacteria bacterium
ACGCCCGATTAGATAGATCCTTTTGGGACGAGAGAAATCAAGGGGGAACTAGAGGGCTCAGATTTCCCCTATTATCAGTACTTGAGAAAAGTAAGGGCTTTGGCGTATAATTGTTCCCAAAATCCTTACCAGGAGGGGACGAAATGCACCAAAGCCGACATCAGGATACCGTAGAGCTAACCTCGGATCAAGTGCGAACGATGACTGTTGAGACGCTCATGGAGCATTTCAACTTGGTGGTGAAAGGCTACAAGTTCACCACAGAGGACATCTGGAATGTAGTCGTGGCAGCCTCCGCCCAAGGCCAGGCGATTGAGAGCGCCGCCAACCAGCTGGAAGATGGGCCTGACCCCAGCACCGTCCGTCTCTATCTGCGGAGCGAACTGATAGATCCAACCACGCTGGAAGCCCTGGAAGCAGCATGCAACGAAGCCCTGACAACCCACCTGCCGCCTGGCATTCGGGGAGGAGTGCACAAGGTAGCTATTGATCTTACCTTCATCCCCTATCATGGCCAAGCAGCTAAAGACCCAGATGAGATCCGCCGAGGGAAGGCCAAATCGGGAACCACCCGCTTTCATTGCTATGCCACCGCTTATGTTATCAAGAAGAACAAGCGCGTTACTCTGGCTTTGACCTATGTGCGAGGGGATGACAGGTTGATAGAGGTGCTGGAGAGGCTCCTGGCCCGCCTGCAAGCGTTGGATGTTCGCCTGAAGCGGCTCTACCTGGACAAGCAGTTCTACTGTGTGGAGGTGATTCGCTATTTCCAGAGCCGGTATCCCAACCTGGAAGTGATCATCCCTGCCATCATCCGTGGCAAGCAGGGAGGCACAAGGGCTTTGTTGAGAGGACGAAAGAGCTATCGGACGACCTACACCATGAACAGCCCCCACTACGGTGAGGCCACCTTCCCTGTCGGTGTGGTTCGCAAGTACAGCAAAGGGCGATATGGCCGGCACGGAGTGGAGTGGTTTGCCTACGTATTACTCGGTTGTGTTCGAACACCTTTACACCAGATCTATCAGGAGTATCGTCTGCGCTTCGGCATTGAATCCACCTACCGGTTGATGAACCGGGTTCGTGCCCGGACCAGTTCTCGCAGTTCCGGTTTGCGCTTGCTCTTGGTAGGCATTGCCATGAGCCTGGTCAACATTTGGGTCTACCTGAAATGGGCCTATCTGGGTTGGCCCAGGCGTGGCGGACGGGAGGTTTGGGCCGAGCTGTTCCCATTGACTATGTTCAAGCAGTTCTTGCTTGAAGGGATCAAGGGGATCTATGGCGCTGTATGCTCCGTCTCATTGCCGAGAGATGGCTCTGCGATGAACCGGATATGACTTTTCTCAGGTACTGAATACTTTTTTCAAGCCTATTTAACAACTATATGTGATAATATAGGTAACCTAAA
>JAGGSF010000081.1 GCA_021159235.1 Deltaproteobacteria bacterium
AACACGCCAATTTTTGGCGCAACAGTGATGATTATGGGTTAAAAAGAAGAGTTATGGTTGTTAATTGCAATAAAATTAGAGTAAGAAACCTTAGCTTATCTAACACTACTGTTGGTGTAGAACTCTGGAAAACCACCGATAGCGAGATAATAGACAATACTATCTCAAACGAGGACTATGGAATTGAACTCTATAAATCCAGCAACAACACCATCACCAATAACAACGTTTCAAACAGTATCTATGGGATTCGGCTCGAGGATTCCTGCAACAACAATACTATCACCAACAACAGCGCCACGAACAACGGCTATGGAATTGGACTCGATAAATCAAGCAACAACACTATTGCCAACAACAGCGCCACGAACAACGGCTATGGAATTGGACTCGATAAATCAAGCAACAACACTATTGCCAACAACAGCGCCACGAACAACGGCTATGGAATTGGACTCGATAAATCAAGCAACAACACTATTGCCAACAACAGCGCCACGAACAACGGCTATGGAATTGGACTCGATAAATCAAGCAACAACACTATTGCCAATAACAACGTCTCAAACAACACCGATGGAATTTTACTCCATGATTCCAACAACAATATCATCACCAACAACAATGCTAACTCGAACAACTACTATGGAATTGAACTCTATAACTCCAGCAATAATACCATCACCAACAACGCTAACTCAAACAACTACTACGGTGGAATCTGGCTCTATTATTCTTGCAACAACACCATCGTCAACAACAACGTCTTAAACAACCTCTTTGGAATTTTTCTTAGAGGTTCCAGCAACAACACCATCGCTAAAAATAATGCTAACTCGAACAACTTCTATGGAATTTTCTCCTCTGATTCCAGTACTAACAACAAAATCTACCTCAACAATTTCATAAACAACACTGATAATGTTTATTCTTACAACTCAAACAACATCTGGAACTCAACAGAAAAAATAACTTACACCTACAATGGTTCTGAGTTTGAAGGTTACTTAGGCAACTACTGGGACGATTACAAAGAAAGATATCCAGAAGCTGAAGAGATAGATGAGTGTGGAATTTGGGATACACCTTACAGCATAGATTCCGATGCGGATAACCATCCACTGGTGAAGCCTTGGGAGAATTACTTTGAACTACCAGAAAATATTTTTGATACAGGAGTGCCAGTCAATCCATACCCAAGCATCTCTGGCACGCACAATGGAACTATCAAACCCAATCATACGGTTATTGCAACAAAACTCTACACTTACCCCTGCGAAGGCACAGGCGGTCATACCGAATATGCACGTATCTGGAACAAAACATGGAATGCCACTGCAACCTGGGAAGGTTACGCAAGCGACTGGCATAACATCTCTTTCGACAAGCCCG
>JAGGSF010000096.1 GCA_021159235.1 Deltaproteobacteria bacterium
AAACAGAAAAGCTTGGTGCAACTAAAAACAATCTTGGTCTTTGTGTAGGATCTATAGAAATGCTTTTCGTTCTATAAGCTCGTGCTAATCCTTCTATGTTTCTTGTGATATAATCATAATAATCTATACCCTGAACTAACATGCTATCGTCTTCCACAACCTTTAACTCTGCTACAACTAGTGCTTTGCCAGAATCGACAAATAACACATCGAGTGGACCTCTATCAGTTCTTTTTTGATGATCAACATATTTTAGGCCTTGTTCTATATATTCCGGATATTTTCTGACAAGCTCCTCTAAATCCTTTTCTTGAACTTCTACGATTTTATATTTTTTCATCAGTTCCACCTACATTTATAATTGGCGATTTCCGATAACGTTTGGGGCGTATCTGAAGTCCGAGCGAAGCGAGGATTTGGGTGAAGGTGCGAAGCACCGTAGCCAGATATGCGTCTGTTATACGCACCCGTAAGGATCGGAGCTTTGCGAAGCAAAGCGGAGAGTTCCCTCGCACGCCGTTAAGTGTCTTTATCGAAAGATTTTAGTAGATCACTAAATATTTTAATCATAGTGTAAGGATATTTCTTTCTTAACGATATTAAAGACCTTGCATGTTCTTTTATGTAATTTACATAACCTATTATAATTTCTGCATCGACACACACTGCCGTTGATGTGTCTCTTGTGCGTGAGTAGAACACGATGGATCGCTTCCCTTTGCTCACCAAATCTAAGGCTTGATCCATAGCGAATCTCAATTCTAATTCATTAGGTTTTTTCGAGAAATATTTTGACGCTAACAGTGTGAATCCCTCAAAAAGAGTGCTTATATCTACCACCACTATCTCCCCTTGATTAAGTTCTTCTTCTAATTTGTCAGCAAGAGTGAGAGACAATGTTGCCAAAAGAGCTTGAGGATAAAAGGGTATAATGGACTTATTAGGATCCTCTTGAGCTATTTTCATCCACATTTGACATTCTTCAATATTTAAACGCTCTGCTTTTTTGTTACTTCCAACTTTACACTTTTTCCATTTATATACAAATCAGGGCCTTCATCATGAGGGTTGAACATCACATCAAAATTTTGTTCAACTAATTCTCTACAGATCCATAACTCGCTTATAATGCTAGCGAAACTCTCCCTTAGTGGCATAACTGCAATTATTGGAGGAATACCATCTTTCAATTTCTTATCTATCGATTTAATAGAGCCCCTTTTCAGATTCCCAAGTTTTCTTCTTATTTTAGGTATCTTATGCTTTAAATTTCCAACTCCTTTCTGGTTTAACCCACATTCCGCACTTTAAAACTTCAAGGATAATATTTTAAGAATTACATACAGATAAGAACCCGCTGAAAGATGTTCTTTATACGTGGGTATGTTCA
>JAGGSF010000091.1 GCA_021159235.1 Deltaproteobacteria bacterium
CCTTCAGATACATATCTATCCCCCATTGATTCAAGTATATATCACAAAGCTTAAATCCTTTTCAGTGATGCCCGTAGAAGCATAGCATAATCAAGATAATCCTTCAATCGTGCTTGGAAAGACACCGATCGACGTTAATCCTTCCTGAGTTGTTCATCTGAGAATTCCCGGAAGCTATGAGATGGTTCATCGAAGGCTTGACAAATAAGAAGAAAAAAGGTTTCCTTGTAGGAGGGGGCGATGAAAATGCTACCTAACCTACAAGGAGACCAAGATGCTAGATAAGATTATCAAATCTCTCAAGCCATTTCAATTGATCCTGATGGAGAGATTCAGGATGAACAAGCAAGAAGGGATAGAGATCCTGCTGATGCTCGCCTGCGGGCATCTGTTCGAGATCTTCACGCCCAATCAACTCGCCCAGACATTAGGGATAGACAAGAACAAGCTCTACAGAGCCCTAAAGGAGTGGAGCATCTACCAATACAGGAGGATGTTCTCCCTGATGGGATGCAAGATGGCATCACAGATGATAAAGGAGGCGCTTGAGAAGAGCCCTGCCACCTTATCCAGATTGAGAATCACCATCAACGTGGATGACACGGTGATAGAGAGGCTAGGCAAGCTGATAAGGCTCACCTATAGCTGGTTCAGCGGCAGATGTAAGAAGGTGGTCAGAGGGCAGAACATCATAGCGATAACGGTCAAGATAGGGGATAGGATCATCCCCCTAAACATAAGGCCTGTGGGCAAGCAAGGGAGAGGAAACACCTCTAAGCCGCAGATCTTCAGAGAGATGCTTGCAGAGGTGATAAGGTTGTTTGAGGAGGAGGGGATAGAGATAAGGCAATTCCCCATCACCTTTGACAGTTGGTATGGCTCAAGGGAGTTGGTAGAGTTGCTCAGGGAAGAGGGGTTCGATCAGATACTGATACATGCCAAGAGCAACTATGTCTTTGAGATAGAAGGCCGAAGAGGGAAGATATCCTCTCACAAGAAGGAAGTAGAGTTGAAAGAGGGATGGGGAAGTAAGGGATTGGAGGTGTGCAGGAAGGTGGCGTTGAGCCCCACCTTTGGAGAGGTGGTGCTGCTGTTTTTCCGTGAAAGCGGCAAGGTAAAATGTTTGATGGGATTTGGGAGGAAGTTTAGAGGATGTGAGATGGTATCCATATGGAGGCAGCATCATGGTATAGAGCAGTTTTGGAGGAGGCTGAAGAGTGAGTTGCAGATACACAAGATCCGCCTTTTGGGAAGGGAGGGGGTATATGGAATGATAGGGATCAAGTTGCTTGGATATCTCCTGATGGAGAGGAT
>JAGGSF010000090.1 GCA_021159235.1 Deltaproteobacteria bacterium
AAGAGAGTGGACCTTTTGGTAAAAGAGATGGATGTCCTGGAAAAGCAACTGGTTATGCCCTTCTTCTTTAAAGATAAACCCTTAAAAGAGGTCTTAAGAATTCTTTCTGAAAAAACAGGGGTGAGCATTATCTGTGAAGAGGAGATAGAGAAGAAAGTTACGGCCACTTTCTCTCGCCCTACTCCCCTCTTAAAAGTTCTGGATTCTCTTCTTTTACCGGAATATTCCTATAAAATAGAGGGTAATTTTATCCTTATTCCCTCCCCTCTCCTGGAGAAAAAGAGCTTCTTCTTATCTTATGCTCGGGCTTCTGATTTATCTTCTTCGCTTACTTCTCTTCTTTCTTCTCGAGGGAGTTTTACCATCGATGAAGAAGCCAATGTTCTTACCGTTAAGGATTATCCTTCTACCTTAAAGAAGATAGAGGAATTTATTGCCTCTCAAGATACAGTAGAAAAACAGCTTAAAGATAAAAGCTTTACTTTAAAGTATGTCCAGGCAGAGAGTATTTTACCCTTAGTTAAAGAAAAACTTTCTCCTCGGGGAGAAGTTAAGCTCTTTTCTCCCACTAATACTCTTCTTATCCGGGATACCTCTTACCATTTAAGTAAAATAACTCCCTTTGTGGAAAACTTAGATGTCTTTAAACCGGAAAAAAAGGTATTTACCTTAAAGTATGCTCTCATCTGCCAGCTCTCTCCCTCTATCTCTTCTCTTTTAAGTAAAGAGGGAAAGATGCAGATAGACGAAGAAGCTAACCAGATAATCATTAACGATACCCCCTACAGCTTAAAGAGAATCTCTTCTTTTATCTCTTCTGAAGATGTTCCCGATAAATGGATAGAGAAAAAAGAGTTTTCTATAAAGTATCTTCCCTTAGAGGAGGTTAGCTCCCGGGTAAAAGAGCTCCTTTCTCCTTACGGAAAGATGCAATTAGATAAAGAAAAATCTCTTCTAACCGTGAGCGATACCTCTTTTAATCTCTTTAAAATTACCAATTTAATTAAAGAAATTGACCTCTTTACTCCCCAAGAGAAGACCTACTCTTTAAAATTTGCTCCTCTCTTAGAGGTGAGTGAGAAGATAAAGCCCCTTTTATCCGATAAAGGAGAGGTTATTCTGGATAAGGAAAGGGGGACTCTTAAAGTAGTTGATGTGGAAAAGAATATAAAGAGAGTGGACCTTTTGGTAAAAGAGATGGATGTCCTGGAAAAGCAACTGGTTA
>JAGGSF010000048.1 GCA_021159235.1 Deltaproteobacteria bacterium
ATATTTATAAAGTATGAAGGCAAGAGAAGTAATGGAGATATTGCGAATATCAAGGTCAACTGTCAGGAAGCTAAGAAATGCTCTCAAATAGGGTTTTAAATATTACTGACCAGTCAATTCTTTACGGGCTTATTGCAGACAGAGGATATTCTCCAAAGAAAGAAGAGAAACTTGAAAGGTTTAATGAAGTTAAAGAAAACATTTTAAAAGATGAAAGATTAACAAAGTTTCTTTTGGCCTTAAAGGAACAAAAGAAAAAGGTAGATAATAACTACCTATTACAGCAGATAATAAGAAATGTGATAAAGGGTTTCAATGATTATAGGAAGGCATACCAGGAATATCAGGAAAGTCCAAAAAAGTTTAGAAGAGCACCAAGACCACCAAAACAAAAGAAGTTAAAGTTTTTAATGAACTTTTCGGTAGAACTTAATGTAAATGTATTTAAACGATTAAATGATGCCCTTTTGATAAGACTTAGGACAAAAGGCAAAGAATTTCTAAAGATAAAACTGCCAAAAAGTTTTAACTATGAAATTAAAAGCGTAAAATTAAAACTCTTTGGAACAGATGTTTATGCAGATGTTGTTTATAGAATAGAGCTTCCAGAACCAAGCATAATAAAGAATTACACAGCGGGGATAGATTTAGGGCTTAACAATCTGATTGCCTTAGTTTCTACAAACCCAGAACTTAAAAGCATAATTATTTCAGGAAAAGAGATAAAGGCATTTAATCAGTGGTTTAACAAAGAAAAAGCAAGACTTCAACCAGAGATTGATACTCTTAAAAGCAAAGAGAAACTTATAAGGCTCAAAGAACTATCAGCATACAGGAAGAGAAAGATAGACAATGATTTCCACAAGATAAGCGGGAAGATAGTTGATATTCTAAGTGCCACCAACCATAAAAAACTTTACATAGGGAAAGGAGCAACAGAGAGTAAAGATGGAATAAACATAGGCAGAAAGAACAATCAACACTTTGTCTCAATTCCATTTAAGAGATCGATAGAACTTATCAAATACAAGGCAAAAGAAGCAGGGATAGAAGTGGAAGAAACAGATGAAGCTTTTACCTCAAAGACTTCTCCGTTTGCGGACATCTTTGAAACAAGGAAAGTAGGATATGAATA
>JAGGSF010000031.1 GCA_021159235.1 Deltaproteobacteria bacterium
TCATCCTTTCACCTCCATTACATCTTTCACTCTTGGATCTGCCAACATATATAAAACATCGGCCAGCAGATTGCCGATGAGGGTAAGACACGCACCGATAACCAGTATTCCCATTATCGTGGGATAATCTCGAGACATTGCCGATTGATAAAACAGTTGCCCCATGCCTGGTATAGAGAAGATCGTCTCAAAAATCACACTGCCACCAACAATAGCGGGCAAGGCAAGTCCTAAAATGGTTATCAGTGGCAGGAGTGCGTTTTTTAGTGCGTGTTTAAAAATTACTTCGTTTTGAGAAAGACCTTTAGCATAAGCCAATTTTATATAAGGTTCTTTCAATACCTGAATCACACTTTTCCTCACGTAACGGGAAAAAGCAGCTAATCCGGCAAATGCAGAGATACTTACGGGCAAAATGAGGTGCTTTATCGTATCCCATATATATTGGAATATTCCCAGATTCTCTGCACCTATGGAGTGAATACCGGATATAGGAAGTATCCGAAGGTGAACACCAAACAGAATCATGAGGAGTAAGGCTAACCAGAAGGAAGGCACAGAATAACCAGCAAAAACAAATACCGTAAAGAACTTATCAAATAAACTATTTTCCTTTACAGCGGAAATGACCCCCAGTGGAATAGAAATAATTATAATAAGAAATAAAGCTAAAGCATTTATAGTTATGGTTACAGGAAGGCATTTCCCAATTTTTTCTATCACCCTTTTCCCATCCACTAAGGATCTACCGAAATCCAGTCTCATCAGATGGCTTAACCAGATGGTGTATTGTTTCCATAATGGCTGATCCAGATGGTATATCTTTTTCATCTTTTCCAATGACTCCATAGAGATATTGGGATTGAATGTCCCTTCACTCTTCACCGGATTGCCTGGTGCAAGATGTATTACTAAGAAGCATATTATGGTTATACCCCACAATGTAGGTACAATTTCCATAAATCTTCTTACTAAAAACCTGCTCATGCAATGCCAAAATACCTATCCATCCTATTAAATGCTTCAGTTATTGTCTCTTTTGAACTGCAGAAACACAGACGCAGATG
>JAGGSF010000061.1 GCA_021159235.1 Deltaproteobacteria bacterium
AGCTTATTCATCACGTTATGAATACAAAATTATCTAAAAACTTTGGGAATAATTATTTTTTCTTTTTTCCCCACCTCTATGGCTTTCCCATTTAAATATAAATATGCTGTATATGCCGAAATGTAGGCATCAAGTTCATGCTCATTTTTTACTTCTATTCCTAAAAACCTCGCCATTTTTTTGTAGTCCTTATCATAAAATCCAAGTATTTTTGCCGTTGCTGTAGGGAAAACTTCTATCACAGTCATATCAAAATTTTTTACAAGCCTCATAGCTCTTTTTGTCAGCATGGTCATGGAAGCCATCGTCGGCGGCATCGCCCCATATTTTTTCAAAATTTTATCCGCTTCCCTTATTCTTATTTTTTCCATTAAAGGGGCATCTATCGCAACAATATCTGGCTTTTCTTCATTTATTTCATTCAATATTTCCTTATCTTCGTAAACAGTCAGAAGCTTATAGTCACCTTGCATAAAACACATTCCTGTAGGATTTTTTGGTTTTGCAGCAAGGTCTATTCCCGCTATTTTATTCATCTTAATGCAGCCATGCTTGGGTCTCCAATTAAAATCCATGATTCCACAGTTTTAGCATCCCATATATCAAAAAAATCATTATTCCATTCAACCGGACAGTTATTTAGATATTCTGCTATTGCATCTCCCCACATTTCTCCTAAATTTTTATCACCATTTCCATATTCTTTGAAAAGAAGCGTATTCAGGTAACCACTTGCATATTCAATTATATCTGGTAAACCATCTCCATTTACATCATCATCAGCACCCCATGAGAGACTTGTATATCCAATTGTTGCTATTGCTCCTCCTCTCGCTCTCACAAAACGATAACCGAGGCACTCATAGGGCATACCAATCTGGCTTGTATGGCAGCCGCCGAGCATTATTATCGCTGGTTTATTATAATTCTTCATCTGGGGCATATCAGATACACTTATTCCAATCCATGTATTGTAATTATGAATAGGATGTGTAGCCCAGCTCAAATAATTTC